>DATCRE010000169.1:0-2606 GCA_036569145.1 Cyclobacteriaceae bacterium | reverse complement strand
CTGCATAGGAGTGCGTACTCCATCTCTGTCGCCTAAATAGAAATTATCGCCCATCCCAATTTCATCACCATAATAAAGAACAGGCGTGCCTGGAAGAGAGAACAATAAAGAATTTAACAGCTCTATTTTCTTTCGATTATTGTTCATAAGCGGTGCAAGCCTATGTCTTATGCCCAAATTGATTCTGGCTTTGGGATCTTTTACATAAACACGATACATGTAATCCCGTTCTTCATCTGTTACCATTTCAAGTGTAAGCTCATCATGATTGCGCAGAAATATTGCCCATTGACAAGCATCAGGTATTGCGGGAGTCTGATCGAATATATCCAGAACAGGATAGCGGTTTTCCATTTGCAGCGCCATATACATGCGAGGCATTAATGGAAAGTGATAATTCATGTGGCACTCATCACCTTTGCCAAAGTAGGAGGTAGAATCTTCCGGCCACATATTGGCTTCTGCCAGCAAAACCGTCCCTGGATAACGATCGTCTATATATTTTCTAACCATTTTTAAAAAGGCGTGCGTTTCCGGAAGGTTTTCACCGTTCGTATTATCACGTTCAAATAAATATGGAATAGCATCCAGCCGAAATCCGTCTACACCTAAGGCACACCAGTAATCAATAATGTTTAACACTTCTGTTTGTACAGCCGGATTATCATAATTTAAGTCGGGCTGATGAGAAAAGAATCGATGCCAGAAATATTGTTTCGCTACGGCATCCCAGGTCCAGTTGGAAGTTTCAAAATCCTGAAATATTATTCTTACATCCGGATATTTTAAAGGATCGTCTGACCATACATAATAATTTCGATAATCAGAGTCGGGAGGAGCAAGGCGTGCTCGCTGAAACCATGGATGCTGATCAGAAGTATGATTTAAAACAAGCTCAGTTATTACTTTTAAGTCGCGCTTATGTGCCTGCGTTAAAAGTTCTTTAAAATCTTCAAGCTTACCGTATGATGAATGAATATTGTAATAATCAGAAATATCATATCCATCATCTTTTAATGGCGATGGATAAAAGGGCAGGAGCCATATTGCTGTTACACCTAACTCTAAGAGGTAATCAAGTTTGGTCAGTAGTCCTTTAAAATCACCAATGCCATCCTGGTCACTATCCGCAAAAGCTTTAATATGAAGTTCATATATGATGGCGTCTTTATACCAGAATAAATTACCCTTTACAGTTTCAGATTGTGATGGCATAGCTTTATATGGTTGTTTCAAGGATATATATAACTGTACCAATTTTTAATCAGACCATTAGACTGTTAAAAACAATCATGGAGTGAGTTCAAGTTTTCCCAGAATCATTAACCTGTAGCATAAATTCCTCAGAACATATCCTAAATCAATACCTAATATGCACCGGGCTTAACAAGCTTATTCATAAAAATCAAAACACATCTTGGTTCAACAAGCAACGATTTTCCAAAAGCATAAATTGTTCCATCACCAGTCTCACCCGTTGCTGTGTTTAATATCATCCTCCAGGTGCTTGCATATTTTTTGTCTGGGATTGTAAATTCCAAAGATTCGTGATGAGCATTAAAGATTACATAAAAGCTGTCGTCTTCAATATTTTCTCCCTGCCAACCTGGTAGTCTGATCCTGCTTCCATTCAAGAAAATGCCCATCGATTTTCTGGTGGGCTCACTCCAGTGTGATTCATTCATTTCATTTCCATCAGGTAAAAACCATGCAATATCTTTGAGTCCAAGGTGTTCTGTTTCCGTTCCATTAAACCATTTGCCGCGACTAAAGATTGGATGATCACGTCTTAGCTTAATAAGAAATTGAGTAAATGATAATAGTGAATTATCAACGGCATTCCATTTAAGCCATGAGATATCGTTGTCCTGACAGTAGACGTTGTTATTTCCTTGCTGGGTATTTCCAAACTCATCGCCTGCTAACAACATCGGTACACCTTGTGAAATAAAAAGTGATGTTAATAAATTTCTTTTTTGACGTTGACGCAAAGCTATGATGTTGGCATTCGTTGTAACACCTTCTTCACCACAATTCCAGGATTTGTTATTTGATTCGCCATCTGTATTATCGTCACCGTTGGCTTCATTATGTTTTTCATTATACGATACAAGGTCGTGCAAGGTGAAACCATCATGTGCTGTAATGAAGTTAATGCTGGCTGTGGGGCTTCTGTAATCTTCCTGGTATAAGTCAGGACTTCCTGTAAAACGTAAAGCAAATTCGGCCAGCATGTTTTCACTTCCGCGCCAGTAATCTCGTAAGCAATCTCTATACTTGCCATTCCACTCTGCCCACCCTGTTGGAAACTTACCAACCTGGTAACCGCCTTCGCCTACATCCCACGGTTCAGCTATAAGTTTAACCTGGGAGATCACAGGATCTTGTTGTATAATATCAAAGAAAGCACTCAGCTTATTTACTTCATGCAGCTCACGTGCCAGCGTAGAGGCCAGGTCAAATCTGAATCCATCAACATGCATTTCTAAAATCCAATATCGCAGGCTATCCATCATAAGCCTCAGCACATTGGGCAAATTTGCATTAAGGGTGTTACCAGTTCCGGTATAATCAAAATAAAATCGCTTGTCTTCAGCTAGTCTGTA
>DATCRE010000168.1:0-9580 GCA_036569145.1 Cyclobacteriaceae bacterium | reverse complement strand
GATGCGACCACTGGCATCTGTAATCGTGCCTGACACCATCACTGGAATTTGTCTGCCCATCTCTTCGAACAATTCCTGGATGGCAAACAACGCTGCCTTAACGTTTAGTGTATCGGTTATGGTTTCTAACAAGAGAAGATCAGAGCCTCCATCTATCAGGCCTTTGGCTTGTTCTTTAAAGGCAACTACCAACTGATCAAAGTTTATTGATCTAAAGCCAGGGTTGTTCACATCTGGCGACATTGAAGCAAGCTTGGTTGTTGGGCCCATAGATCCGGCAACAAAGCGCGGCTTCTCTGGTTCTTTATTGGTGAACTCAACAGCAACTTCTTTAGCAATCTTTGCAGCCTGAAAATTGATTTCATATACAAGATGCTCCAGGTGATAATCGGCCTGGGCAACCGTTGTACTTCCAAAAGTGTTTGTTTCAATGATGTCGGAACCAGCTTCAAAGTATTGCTTGTGAATCTCTTTGATGATGTCTGGTCTTGTTATGCTCAATAAGTCGTTATTACCTTTTAAAGGATGCGGATGATCCTTTAGCTGCTCGTTACGAAAATCTTTTTCTTCGAGCTTATACCGTTGAATCATGGTACCCATCGCACCATCCAGTATAACGATCCGTTCTCTTAAAATGTCATTGATTGTCTTCATAGAGCCCCCTTTCATTTGCCTATCCAGAGAGCCCCGATTATACGGCGGGTTTACTTATCTTCTCCCAACCAAACTATGGTTGAAAAGGGATTTAGCACAACACTCTTTGGTAGATTGTTACCAATCTGAATAGGATGCTAAGACGTCACCGGGCCCAGTCCCTCGGTCTTTCTGGATAAGTAGTGCAAAGAAAACTATTAGAATCGAATAAGACAAAACTATTTTTTATGCTATGACGGAACTAATCTTCAGTGTATTGATGGCTTTCATAGCATAAGCTTCAAGAGATACTATTTGATACTGAATAGTCCTTTGACGGAAGACACAATGGTAGTTGCCAATGCTGCACCCAGTGTTGCAAGAAACATATCCTTCTGTGCATCCCATATATCACCTTGAGTGCCGAGATATGCATCGCCTTGTGCTTTAAAGAATACATCAGCCACAGCCCACTCAATGAGTTCATAAAATCCACTAACAGAAAGTGTGATCTCAATAGGCAACACCCACGCAACCCAAACCGGAAACCTGAGCCAGCTCAAAAACATTTCGCGCATAGGATAAGCCAGCAGAAAACCAAAGCTAAAGTGCACGATGCGATCATAGTGATTGCGTTCAAGATGGAAAGTATCCTTAAGCCAATAGCCCAGCGGATTTTCAGCATACGTATACTTGGCACCATAAACATGCAGGCACAGGTAGACGCAGATCAACAAGTAGCTAAGATCACTGAACTGATATTTTTTATATGTAAAAATGAGAAAGCCCAGAAAGATGAATACCAACGCGTTCTCTAAAAACCAATTATTATAATCGGATGTACCAATGAAGGTCGAGATCCATATACTGAAGAACACAACCATAAAAAGCTGTAACCATCGGTTTTCTTTTACACCAACACGTGTAAGAGAAATTGCATTGCTAAAATTCATGAACAGGTATTTGCGGAAAGATAAATAATTTATCGAATTATATAGCACCCTGATGACAGTCTTCATTGTAACCAATTTTTGATGTTACAAAAAACAAATGTCCGTATCCACTTTAAAAATATCTTCTGATCTGAACCTTTAGAGGTTCAGATCGCAAGAGATCATTGAAAAGCTTAACAATAAGTATTCAAAAAGTTTGATAGTTTTGTATCTCACAATCTGGACTCGATACTGGTTGAAATTTCAATGCAAGCATAAGTTTCAGGATTGTAACATTGTATTATCAAATCATCAAGCTTAGTTGAAACTCGCTGCTATCGACATCGGCTCTAATGCCATCCGCTTCCAGGTCTCGTCTGTATTGAACGGTGATCAGGTATTCTTTAAAAAAATGGAATACGTGCGCTTCCCATTACGTTTGGGACATGATGTTTTCAGCACCGGTCGCATCAGTGATAAAAGTATCGAGAAGTTCAAAAAACTTATGCGCACCTACAAGCTCTTGATTGAACTTTATGAAGTTGATGATTTTATGTTTTGTGCAACATCGGCTATGCGTGAAGCTGAGAATGGACAGGAGCTTGCAAAACAAATCGAAGAAGAATTGGGCATCACCATTAATATTATTGATGGCAATCGTGAAGCCGAATTCGTAAACAAAGCAATCACTTCTTACCTGGCCAACGATACATACCTTCATATAGACGTTGGTGGAGGTAGTACTGAGTTAAACTTATACACTGGTGGTACGAAAATAAAGACACGATCTTTTAAAATAGGATCTGTGCGTGTGCTCGAAAATTTTGATCAGCCTATTGTGTGGGAAGACATGGAGCACTGGATAAAAGAGAATGTTAAAAAAGAACTCGGCAAAGTTACCGCTGTAGGAACGGGCGGTAACATCAGCAAGATTTTTGATCTCGCCATGCTTAAGCCGGGCAAGTTAATGCCGATTAGAAAAGTAAGAGAAATCAAGGCGATGGTAGAAAGTTACTCTATAGAAGATCGTATCTATCAACTTCAAATGAATCCCGATCGTGCTGACGTTATTGTTCCAGCCAGTGATATTTATCTGAAGGTAATGACATGGGCTAATGCCGGTAACATTCTGGTGCCAGAAGTTGGCTTGAAAGATGGCATTATGTTATTTCTCTTTGAGAAGAACGTCAAGCAACAAAAACTTGAATTCACCACCAAAGCATAGTTTGTAATCTGTCTCTAATTATCCTCTCTATTGATACTGTCGATGTTGCAATGAATGATCTTATTGCACTTCATAAATAAACATAACACCTGTTGCAGGGTCCTGAAGGTATAATGATTCTGCAAAAGGCTGTGGAGATTTCCAGCGCTTACAATTTTTATCAGGATTGAACCACGCTGGTGCGTCTTCTGGTACTGACCAGCTTTCATCATCAGCAATCAGCTCATTCTCTTTAAAAAATTCATCACGCCATTCATCAGTAGGTTCTAGTTCAAGAAAAAGTGTATGCTCCTTAAATAATCCGCCTGTTTGAGAGTATTGTCCATGATGAATTTTCAAATCAGATGTTGCTTTCTTTCCAGACCAACGAGCATAACTCTCATTTGCATCTGTTGTTTGACTTTCCGAACAGCTAACGAGCAGAATGAATATCCCGATTAAACAGAAACCTGCTTTTCTTTTGAATGATTGAACGGTCATGGATAGGCTATTTACATACGATACAACTAACAAGATACTAGTTGTTTTCGAATTAGAAAAGCACCTGGTGCCGCTAGAACTGTATCACCACGCCGGCCCGATTGCCTTGAAAATAAAATCGGGTTTTTATTCTTGATGTTGTTTTAGCTTGCTCATTGTAAACATCAACAGCATGTTGAGCACGATTTTTAAAAGCCAAAGTCAGCGGAATAGTTCCTAAAAGCAAGCCAAAGCCTCCTGCTGCAATTCCCCACTGAGGTGTGCCTCCTCCAATGGTATTGATCAATGGCAGGCATAATAAAACACCACCGGTAAAACCCGTAATGCCTGCTGCAGTATAATAATGTTTCGCCGTTCTGAATTCACGATAGGCATCTGAATTCATGTACATAATCTCCATTACCTGCCGTTGACTTAATGCTATTGAATCTCTCTCAAACCAGGCGCCACCGAATGTTCTCACCATGTTTATCTGCTGGCTATACGAAACTGACGAAATAAGAAATATAAACGCTAAAGAAAAAATAAGACGAATCATTCTGTATAAAATTTAAAAGGCCAAAAGTACACGTAATTATTTTATCAATCCAATCTGGCCTTTTGTTCCTGCTATAATCATCAACGTTCCTTCTCTTGCTTTTCGTACAACATGAAAGCCTTTTTCATTTGACAGCGCCTCCCAATGCAAACCTCCATCATACGAAACATCTATACCTGAAGGACCTGTGGAAACTAGTGTACTCTCGGTAAAATATTCTACACATTCACGATAGCCCCTGGTCGGAACTTCAGGCGCCTGCCAATGTAAGCCTCCATCATGCGTATAAAAAATATGATTCAGCGATAATGAATCAAGAAGATAATCTCCTCCTACAATAACTCCTCGCTGTTCATTAGCGAAGGCAACTGAAAAAATACCTGTACTGTTTTTCCCTTGCAAAATAGGTGTGTTAATCATTTTCCAGTTCCTGCCCTTATCTTTTGAAATCAACAGATGAGAAGCCAAACCTCCGGTAGCAATCACAATACGATTACCATTGTAGCAACGTATGCCTGTGCCGCTGGCTGCAAAAGACGCCTCCCCTTCTACAACTGCTGGTCTTTCAGTCGAATTAAATTCATGCCATGCATTACCGCGATTCGTTGTTCGCATCAACGTTAGCTTACCTTGCAGTGGGTCTCCGTAAATAACACCATCCACTTCATTCCAGAAATCAATACCATCAAAGAAGGCATCTTTGTTATTGTTTCGGTATACTTCGTTCCAGGAAATTCCGCCATCAGATGTTACAAGAATAGAAGCAGGTGAACCAGCATTGGCAATAACAGCCAGTGTCGACGAAAATCCATAGACCGAACGAAAGTCCATCTTTTCAAAATTTTTCACCTGGTGGAAATCCCATTTCTTTCCGCCATTCGTGGACAAGCCAACCCATCCATTGCTGCCGCTCACCCAGGCAACATTATCATTGACAACACTCAAGCCACGAAACGATGAATTAACTTTTGGCGCTATTAATTCAACGCTGACTTTTTGTCCATAGAGAGAACAAGTTAAGAGCAATAATAAAACGGTGAGCTTCATATTTTTAAAATTGAAATCAAAATGAAATCTTTTTCCCCTGAGCAGGGAATACAAGTTTAAGTTTTAACGCATTTAAGTCTTCAAGCTGTTTTTTAATTTTCGCTTCACGATCGCCTGATGGTTTTCGATGTGTAACGACAATAGAAACATTCTTCAAGTCACTTAGATTATTCAGCAACTTCATTTCTTTCATCAACAGATTAGGTGTGAGATGTCCGAAGAGTTTATCTTCCTTCTGGTCATTTGAAAATGATACTTCAATAAAAATAGCTCGAAGTTTATTTGCCTGAACTAGCGGGCTCACTTCTTTCCAAAGTTCTTTTAAGCGATCTGATTTTTCTATTTCATCAGCGCCCGTGTCGCCCAGGTATAACAGGTAACTATCATTGTGACCAATTAAAAACGCTGTGCTTTCATAAGGATTAACATGGCTTAGTGGATAAGCTTTTACAGTCATGGTTGTGTTCTCCAATGGAGTTTCAGTACCGGGCTCAAGTGTTACGTAATGATATTTATTAAGCTGAGGCTTCTCTCCTTCATTGGTAAAGTTGGCCCAGTTCTTCCACGTAAAATATTTTTCTTTGAGGATGTCAAGGCATGATGATAACCCATAAATATTTTTAGGAGAATCATCAGGTGAGTTTATAACGAGACCCGCTACGTGATCAAGATGTGCGTGCGAGATCAGGTATCCTTTAATATTGGTTTTAATAATGTCTTCAGGAAATCCTTTAAAGACACCATTTTTAATAGCTACCTGTATACCATAGTTAACCGTGCCAGCATCAAGGCAAACATAATCGGTTGTACCTTTTACAGCCACTGCATACGACGACAGGTTGCTCTCATCACTTCCACCCTTAACGCCAAGCGGCACAACATCAAAAGCAGGAGTAACTTGCTGCGACCAACAGGTGATGCTACAAGTCAACAGAAATAAAACAGGAAATGATATTTTCATGACTCAAATATACCAAGTACATTGCTCAATTAATATTCAACCAGATTTAGTTAAATTCATTTAATACTCTTTTAATTTACAATGATCGCCGAAGAGAAAAAATCAACCAGCCTGTTTCAGCTTGCCGTAATTGTAAGTGCCCTGGGTTTCTTTGTTGATGTATATGATCTTCTTTTGTTTGGCATTATTCGCAAACCAAGTCTGCATGATTTAGGATTGAATGAAGACCAGATTCTTTCACAAGGTGAGCTTATCATTAGTGTTCAAATGATCGGCTTGTTGATTGGTGGCATTCTCTGGGGAATATTAGGTGATAAGAAAGGAAGATTAAAAGTACTCTTCGCATCAATTCTATTGTATTCCATAGCCAATATTCTCAACGGCATGGTCACTACAATTACTCAATACACTGTGCTTCGGTTTATTGCTGGCATAGGTCTGGCTGGTGAACTTGGTGCTGGCATTACACTGGTCAGTGAGTTGTTGCCAAAAGAGAAGCGTGGCATTGCATCTGCCATGATTGCTTCGTTTGGCATTTTAGGAGCCGTTACTGCCGTGTTACTAAAACAAGTTCTCGACTGGCGAATGTGCTACTATGTCGGCGGTGGATTGGGTTTGATTTTACTGATGCTACGTGTCTCTGTTCATGAAAGCGGATTGTATAATCAAGTAACAAAGACTAATGTGGAACGTGGTAATTTCCTGATGTTCTTCACCAGCAAAGAAAGGTTTATTAAATACATGCGTTGCATTCTCATTGGCATACCAGCGTGGTATATCATTGGTGTGCTCGTAACATTTTCTGATCAGTTCGGAAAAGAGTTCGGCATACCCGATATCGATCCGGGCAAGGCAATCATGTTTCAATATCTCGCTATTGCCTTTGGCGATTTAAGTGTGGGATTGTTAAGTCAATATTTAAAAAGCAGAAAGAAGGCATTGTTTGTATTTTATGGCATATCCATATTATTCACAACACTTTATTTCTTACAAAGCGGAGGTACAGCAACAACATTTTATATTATCTGTGCTGGTCTTGGGTATGGAACAGGTTTCTCGGTTGTTTATATTACTATGAGTGCTGAACAATTTGGAACGAACCTTCGCGCATCAGCTGCTATCAGCATTCCTAACATGGTAAGAGGTGCGCTGCCGTTAATTATTCTCCTGTTTAAATTTAACAGAATGCTATTTGACAATTATGTAACTGGCGGCTGGGTTACAGGATTAATTCTTTTTGCAATGGCTATTCCCGCGGCATACTTTACAAAAGAAACATTTGGCAACGAACTGGATTTTGTTGAAGCTTAGACTCTTTTAATAAAGCAAAAATAAAATGGCTGACAATGATGAGAGTTGCTTGCGAATAGAACGTAAGGCTTTAAAGACTGCATTGTAAACTGACTGAATGGTAATTCCTAATTCGTCAGCAATCTCTTTATTAGACAGATTTTTTTGAAACTTCATATCTAACAATTTTTGCTGGTGCTGCGAGAGCAGATTCAATGCTTTAACTACTTTATCTTTTCGTGGACTTGCTTGGTCTTCGTCCGTATCGTCTGCAATTTGTATCATGCCTGCAGCGCTTTCATCATGTTCGGCTTGATCTGTTATAAATTCGAGCTGGGGTTTACGCAATACATCCAGCAGCTTTCGTTTCAGTGCAGTGAATAGATAGTATTTTATCGAGGTTGTTTCGTTGAGGTTTTCACGATTGTTCCAGATTTTGATGAAGAGTTCCTGAATACAATCCTTTATCAGTTCATGATCCTGGCTTATCTTCTTACCATAGTTGAAGAGAATAAAGAAATACTGCTGATAAATTAATGCGTAAGCACCAACATCACCATTTTTAAATTCTTTCCATAAAGCATACTCATCAAAGGAAACAGATTTCGTTTTGCTTCCTGTCTCAACTGCTCCAGTTTTTTTCGCTTCAGCATCCATTCTTAATCCTGGTCTCTTTAAAAAGTGCAAATAGACTCAATACTTCTACTCATCCTCTCATAAAATGCTATGCCTGAAAACATTTGTACAAATTCAACCTTTTTGAGAAGAAATGAAATAAAAGTGAAGGGTATTTTAAATCAATGAGAAGTTTTTAGGTATTAAGTTTACAGCACTTACAGACTGCGTTAACCCAGCAGAAAACAATACTGTGTCCGCACAAAATTAATAAAACGATTGAATTCAATATTTATAATATTTCAATTGAAAAAAATTTAAATAAAGTAGCTTTAGAACCATTTTATCCATATTCCATGCGTAAAAAAAATATAGTTCCGACGCTTTTTTCAGCTTTGCTTTTTTGTGTGTCTTGTGTGCAATCACATAAAGAGCCTCTCAAGCCGGATACGTTAAATCATTTGACGGATTATGTCGATCCTTACATCGGAAGCAGTTTTCACGGTCATGTTTTTGTAGGAGCCAACGTACCTTTTGGTGCTGTTCAGCTAGGGCCAACACAGCTTTCTGAAGGTTGGGACTGGTGCTCTGGCTACCATTATTCAGACTCTGTTATTATTGGGTTTTCACACACACACTTAAGTGGTACTGGTATTGGTGAGTTGGGCGACATTTTAGTAATGCCAACAACGGGAAACACTAAACCAAAAAAAGGAAAGATCAGAGATCTTGCCGACGGTTACAGCTCCCTGTTTTCTCATGAGGATGAAAAGGTAAAGCCCGGCTTCTATTCTGTAAACTTAAAACGATACAACATTAAAGCTGAGCTTACTGCCTCTGAGCGCGTGGGCTTTCATCGTTACACTTTTCCACAGAGCAATGACGCTCACATTGTCATTGATTTAAAAGAAGGTATTGGTTGGGATAACGCAACTGACACACACCTGGAGCAAATCAATGATACAACGCTTGTTGGTTATCGGTATTCAACAGGATGGGCCCTTGATCAACGAATATTTTTTGCTGCCATTTTTTCTAAGCCCATTCAATCTGTAACACTTTACAACGACACTATACCACAGCCAGGTAGAACAGCAACAGGCAAACGAATTAAAGCTATCACTAATTTTAAAGTGAATAACAATGAACAAATTCTTTTGAAAGTCGGTATCTCGCCGGTGAGCATTAGCAATGCATTGCAGAACATCAAAACTGAAATACCACATTGGAATTTTGAACGTATTGCAGCTGAAGCTGATAGCTTATGGAATAAAGAGTTAAATAAAGTGCAGGTAGATATAAATGATGATGCACGTAAAAAAATCTTCTATACATCATTATATCATACTATGGTTGCTCCTTCAATCTTCAACGATCACAATGGAGATTATCTTGGAACTGACAAGAAGGTATATCATGATACAACCTTCACCAATCTGACTACATTTTCGTTGTGGGATACGTACAGGTCGACGCATTCGCTTTATACCATTCTGCAACCTGAGCGCGTAAATAATATGGTGAATTCATTGTTGGCTATTTACAAGCAACAAGGAAAATTACCCGTGTGGCATCTTATGGGGAACGAAACAAACACGATGCCTGGCAACAGTGCCTTTCCTGTTATAGCGGATGCGTACATTAAAGGATTTGATGGCTTCGATGCTAAGCTTGCATTGGAAGCTATGAAAGCCTCTGTGTTAAGAGATGATCGCGGATTGAAATCTGTTCGTGAGCAGGGTTAT
Organism: Cyclobacteriaceae bacterium; assembly: GCA_036569145.1. Taxonomy (GTDB): domain Bacteria; phylum Bacteroidota; class Bacteroidia; order Cytophagales; family Cyclobacteriaceae; genus DATCRE01. Next base: position 114 of record DATCRE010000168.1, on the reverse strand, counting down.
ATTTCTGCTGATGCTGAAGTTGAAAGTGTTGCCAAAGGATTGGAGTATTCTATTGACGATTGGTGTGCTGCACAGCTCGCTAAGAAAGCTGGCAATGAAGAAGAATACAATTAC
>DATCRE010000167.1:0-8629 GCA_036569145.1 Cyclobacteriaceae bacterium | reverse complement strand
GTACTTCCTGCTAACGTACTCACCACGCCATTTGATGTCATCATGCGAATGCGGTTGTTGCTGGTATCGCTTATATAGATATTACCAGAACCATCAACAACTATTCCTGAAGGATTATCAAACTGAGCAGCGCTGCCTGTATCATCAGAAAAACCAGCCGTGCTTCCAGCCACTGTACTCACTGTGCCATCAGACAAAACTTTACGGATGCGATGTTTATCAGCCACGTACACTATACCTGAGGCATCAACGGTTAAGGCTATAGGGGCATTAAACTGGGCATCTGTACCAACGCCATCGTCAGATCCTGAAACGCCACTCCCGGCCAGAGTGCTAACCACTCCATCAGCTGTAATCTTTCGGATATGATAATTTCCAATCTCAGCAACATACACATTGCCTGAGGCATCAACAGCTACTCCTGTGGGGTAACTAAACCTGGCATCTGTGCCAGTGCCGTCAGCAAAGTCGCTATCTCCATTTCCCGCCAGCGTACTTACTACTCCATCAGCTGTAATCTTTCTAATCCTATGATTGTATGTGTCAGCCACAAATACATTGCCGATGGCATCAACAACTACTCCGAAAGGACCATTAAAACTTGCAGCAGTACCTGTGCCATCTGCATAATCTGCTGAACCACTTCCTGCCAATGTGCTTGTAACACCATCAGGTGTGACCTTTATAATCAAATTCCTGCCAGCATCAGCAACATAAATATTACCCGAACCATCGGAAGCAACTCCCTTAGGATTCTTAAAATCGGAACCACTACCGTCTCCAGCCAGCGTGCTCACTACTGCTGATGGTAAATACACAAAGTCATCAGTGGAAGTGGCCATTGAGTTATTTACGTGTACTGTTATTTTTCCAGTACCTGCACCTGCAGGAACTGTTGTTGTAATCTGCGTAGTAGTGGCTTCTGTAACAGTAGCCGGAGTACCATTGAATGCAACCACATTTTCAGATGCTGTAGCGCTAAAGTTGGTTCCGGAAATGGTCACGGTAGTGCCTGTTGAACCGCTTGCAGGCAAGAAGCTTGTAATAGAGGGAACATTACTATTGTTGCTTTCAATTATAAAATCTGCCGAGGATGTAACTGTCTTATTGTTTACCGTTACTGCAATCTTTCCAGTGCTTGCTCCTGTTGGAACTGTTACTGTAATCTGCGTGGTGGTGGCTTGCGTAACGTTGGCCTGGGTGCCATTGAATGTAATCACATTTTCAGATACTGTAGCACTGAAATTTACTCCGGTGATAATTACTGTAGTGCCTGTCGATCCACTTGTCGGCAAGAAACTTGTAATAGACGGAACATTACCACTATTACTTTCAACTGTGAAGTCTGTTGATGATGTAGCTGTTTTACTGTTTACTGTAATTGCAATTTTTCCCGTAGTTGCTCCCGCTGGAACCGTTGTTGTAATCTGTGTGGCTGTAGCAGCTGTTATAGTTGCTTGAGTACCGTTGAATGTTACCTGATTTTCAGAAGCAGTTGCGCTGAAGTTTGTGCCAGTGATTGTTACAGCTGAGCCTACGCTGGCTGTACCTGGCGTGAAACTAATAATAGTTGGTGCTGGGATTGCTGGTGTTGGATTGGTATCACTACTATTGCAGGCATTAAATATCAATGCACTAGAGACCAATACTCCAGTCATCGCAGAAACTCCAATTATCGAAAAAAAAATGTTCATAGCAGTATCAAATCAGTTCTTCAAAGGTGTCTCTCGTGCGAGAAATTGCAGATCAATCTTCACTAAATAGCTAAACCTTTACAACCACGAAATTAATACACGCCTGGAGAAAGAGACCTACGTAATAATACTTAATGAAACTCTATCGTTCAAGTGTCCACTTGGACGTACGTATCTCCGGCGTCCGCTGGCGGGTGTAAAGAATTATTTCACTTCGTATAAGACATAATGGATGCCCATCGATTAATACAAATACTTACTTAAACAAGCGGGACGCTTAAATTAAGCAGCGCACAAGCGGACGCTTGCGCGAGTATGAGAGTATAAGATATTGTTTAAAATTAGATAAGTTGGAAGCTTATAATATATCAACTACAATTTCATTTGTTTAGTCAACGTCAATCCTGAACAACCCGCAGCCGTGTCGGTTAATAGCGGGTGTAAACACACCTGAGAACTTGCCGAGTTTTTGACCCGACCAAACATCAGTAATCGTACAGGTTGACGGAATGCCCAACGATTTCAGTTCGACAGAGATTGGCGAAGATGACGATGGCTCCTGGCTCGCTGGATCAGAACTGAAGACCAGAAATGAAAGCGTCGCGCCGGTATTCTGACCAATAGCTGCCTTATCAATTCCTACGCGAGCTTTGAAATGCGTATAACCCTGCGGTAGTTCGAATGCGATGACAGAGTTGGAATGAACACCAATTCCGTTTTTATATCGAACATTATCTACAACAAGATCTCCACCAGAAATAGATTTGTTCGGTGTGATTTCGCCCCATCCGGTAGTGGCGCTTTTCCAGGGTAATGTAGCAAGCGAAAGCGAATCTTTATCATTATAAACCATGGGGTTGATCCAATCAGCATGATCCCAATCAATATTGTCTTCACCTTTTAGCACAACAAGAAATAATTTTTTAGTGTCCTTGATGTCAAGTGTAATGTCTTTTGATTTTGTGGTTCTATCCATCAGTCCGCTATTCCACAATGCCCGTCCCTCTTCTGCTATTTTCAGATCTGCTGTGTTAAACACTGCCAGATATTTTACACCCTTATCGCCATCTGCCGTCCAGGCAACTTTATCGTCATCCTTAAATAACGGGCGATTGTTTTTGGAATCTTTTAAAATTTTTAATGCTTCCTGATTCGTGAGAAGTGATTCCGTAAAGTCGTCGTTATCGGGCAGATTTCCACCGAACATGAGTGGTGAACGGAACATGCACCACAATGTCATAAGCGTATATTGCTCATCACGTGTAAACCTTGTCATGCGTGGAGCGCCACGTTCGGCACGAATCCCCAGCTTTCCAAGAGGCAACATATCGCCATCGGGCCACGCACCGGGTGCACGCCATGAATTCCAACGTTCAAATACATCGAAGTGCTCTTTCAGTTGTTCCCAGCTGTCCCAAAAATCGCCAACGGTGCGCCACATGTTTGCGTGCTGCTGTACGTGAGCTGCGTGCGCGATGGGTGTTTCACCCGGCGAAGTACTCAGAACAATTTTTCTTCCAGTGCGATCGATGGCTTTACGAATCATTTCAATTTCGCTATCGAAGTATATAGGTGATGACAAGTCATCGATCTTTATAAAATCTAATCCCCATGCTGCATAAAGTTCAAAAATAGAATTGTAATACTCCTGCGCACCTGTTGCGTTAGGCTTGATGGTATACATATCATGCAGCCAGAGACATTGATTTTCATCGGAGAAAATATCTGCTGCTGTCACCGATGTTCCCTTCACAGGAAGTTTTTGTTTTACAGCTATCACGGGTATACCGCGCATGATGTGAAAGCCAAACTTTAATCCTTTGCTGTGAATATAGTCAGCAAGTGGTTTGAATCCTTTTCCATTTGCGGCCGAGGGAAAACGGTTTACAGCAGGAATAAATCTTCCGTATTGATCGATGTTGAACTGTGGATCAGTTTCGTTGTACCCGTGGGCTTTGTCGTTGGAAACGTACCAGCGAATGTCTACTACAATATATTCCCAACCTGATTGCTTAAGATGTTGCGCCATATAATCGGCGTTGGCTTTTACTTCTGCTTCTGTTACGGTGGGGCCAAAGCAATCCCAGCTGTTCCATCCCATAGGAGGCGTGGAGGCCCATTGATGAAAATCTGTTTGTTTTTTTTGTAGAGCCTGCGCATGACAAGATTGCTTCCACAAGAACAGGCATAAAAATGTGGCGAAAACGGTTAGAACTTTCTTCATGCGTAGAGCGTAGTGTTTGTCAGTTTAAAAAGGAGGTTTTGACAAAGATATATAAAAGTGTATAAAATACATTTATAATAAATAAATGATTTATATCGGCTATTACCACCAGCAAATGATTCGCTGCCTATAGTGGCCCGGTGGAGAGCGACCATGTACAGACGCAGGGATCAATGAAGATCGAACTACCTACGTATTTTTTATGCAGGTATAAATCCGGTTTTGGGTGAGTGGCAGTTTTTCTGTTTTTAAAAATTGATACATTTAAAAATGTTTAATTCTCTCACTTGTTTATAAGTTTCTTCGAATGAAGATGATGAGAAGAAAGAATACCACAAAAGAGGTATTGATAAGAGAGGATATGTTTTAGAAATTGCAAGACATAATTCTCAAAATGGAAATCATCCTTCATCTTAAACATACGCGTTGGACATAATAACAAAAAAGATATGAGAGCAGATAGGTTAGATAATTACAGGAAACTTGAGGAGCTAAGAAAATCAAAACTCTTGGTTTACGTTACTAGTGACAGGCAAAACGCGGAAACAAATATTGGTGCTGACATCTTAGCTCCATTCGCAAATCATCTTGACACGATTGGTGACGTTGATAAAATAACTCTGGTTATATATTCAAATGGAGGTAGCACATTAGCTGGTTGGAGCTTAGTAAATCTAATCCGTTCATTTTGCAAAGACTTTGAAGTAATAATTCCTTTTAGATGTCAAAGCACTGCGACATTGATTGCCCTTGGCGCAAATAGAATAGTTATGACAAAGCAGGGAACGTTAGGACCTATAGATCCAAGTACGAATGGGCTTATGAATCCACAAGTTAATTTTAACGGCCAAAACATTAGAGTGCCTGTCAGTGTAGAGCATGTTAATGGTTTTATTGATATGGCGAAGAATGATCTGGGGATAATTGACCAGGAAGATTTAAAGGATATTTATTTAAAACTTACAGATAATATTCATCCGCTGTCACTAGGAAATGTTTACAAGTCAAAGTCTCAAATAATAATGCTTGCCGAAAAGCTTTTAAAATATCATGAGATAAAACCAGAAAACGTGGCTAAGGTTGTAAGTTTCCTTTGTTCAGAATCGGGATCGCATGATTATACTATTTATAGAAAGGAAGCAAAGGATGAATTAGGACTGAATATTGAAAAACCAGACGATACCTTGTATAAAATAATTAAAGAGATATATCAGGATATAGAAAAAGAATTAGAACTTAGAATTCCTTTTAATCCAAATGTTATTCTTGCTACGCAAAATCCCCATAATTATTCAATGAGACGAGCATTAATTGAGAGTACAGCAGGTGGTACAGATGTGTTCTTGAGTGAGGGAACTCTTTTAAAAAATAGCCTACCAAACGGACAAACAGCTACTCAAGACAAAAGGACATTTGAAGGGTGGAAACACGAAAATTAACTTATATTTGGACTATGGATTCTGGAAGTAAAACATTTGAAACGGGTTCAAATCCCTATCATTTAAATTTGAACAGCACGGCTAAAGATTTTTCTCTCGCTGACACTACAAATCCAAGTGACAGTTTACTAGATATTCTTTCTAAATTTATTCTTATTGAAGATCAATATGTTATCCATTCTGACAAGATCCAGAATGATTTCATAATTGAGAAGGAGTAAGTTACCCCAACTAACGCGCATCTTCTCGTGCTAAAGTTACTTTAGTGCGCTAACAAAAAACGGTGTGAGTTATACAGAGTGTAGGTTGAGACTTTGCTCCCAAAAGCAGATATTTATTTTACAGAGTTACTTTTTCTCATTCATCTTTTCCATCAACTTCTCAAGCAATGCTATTTTCTCACGTTCGCTTTTAATTAAAGCGTCGTAAAGTTCAGCTATCTTTTCAATGGGATTGATGGTACATTGAAAATTAGTATCAGTCGTATGTGAGCCTTCATAGTTATTCTGAATATTATTATAGACAGTTTCCTCTGAAGCATTTTTTATATCGGTGGGTGTAACGCCAAGCACTTTGGCAATGCGCTCTAAGGTAATATCTTCAACCTCTTCGCTCTGTTCAATCTTAGAAACAGACTGCAGGCTAATGCCGAGTTGTTCCGCCAGTGTTTCCTGTTTTATGCCGCGCTGTTCGCGCAGGCGGCTTATCTTTCTTCCTACGTGTGTTGTTTCTGCCATAATCAAAGATATATAAAATCGGGGCATGTAAAAAAACAATTTCAGTGTAGTGTCAAACTGCAGGAGGCTGTACATGTTATTGTTTCTTGCAAGCATTAACTTGTAATAAAGGCACAGACAGAATAAGCCTATCGTTCAAGTGTCCACTTGGACGCACATATCTCCAGCGTCCGCTGGTGAGCGTAAAGAATTATTTCACTTCGCATAAGATAAAGAATGCCCATCGATTAATATGAATACTTACTTTAACAGGCGAGACGCTTAAATTAAAAAGCGCACAAGCGGACGCTTGCGCGAGTGTTTGGTAAAGATGAGGGTGTTAATAAAGCACAGACAGAATAAGCGTTTCCACCGAAATTACGACTGGTATTTATAAGGGCGGTTAGTGATTAACTCCAAAAATCGATTAAATTAGGTACTGTTAAGTTCTTGTTGATGAAAATGAAACATACACAAAAACCTTCTCAGAAGCTGCATATTCAAATGAAATATGTATGGCTTGTTGGTGGTGCAGTAGCGCTTGCAGCAATTATTTTTGTGGGCGTTTTTGTTTTTAACATCTTTGGAATACAGCACAAAGGTGCAGCCAAAGAATTACTTCAATCGCGCTATCCGTTTGATATTTCTGATCCGGAATTACAAGGCGTAAACTTTACCATTCTTCCGCTGAAAGTTAATAGTGTTTTTGAAGAGGTAAGACCATTCATAACAGCCGATGGAAAGACGCTGTTCTTTTGCCGGAGAAATCATCCCGGTAATATCTCCAAACAAAAAGATAAACAAGACATCTGGTATTGCACAGCCGAAGAAGGTGATAACCAATGGAGTGAAACCAAAGATCTTGGTGAACCCATCAATACTAAAAATGCCGACGCTATTTGTAGCATTAGTTCTAATGGCAACGAGATTTTTTTTATCAGTGATGTTATTGATCAACAGAAACCACTCATGCATGCCGTTCGCCAGGGAACAGGATGGAGCGAACCTGTAGCGATGGAGATTGAAGATTTCTATAACCTCACTGCTTACATTGATTTCTATTGTAACACAAAACCTAAAGTTCTGCTGATGGCTATTCAGCGTGAAGATTCTAAAGGCGATCAGGATTTGTATGTAAGCTTTCCAAAAGGTGAGAACAAATGGTCAGCACCAGTAAGTCTTGGCGCCGTTGTTAACTCTGCACAAGCAGACTTTGCACCCTTTCTTTCGGCTGATGGTAAGACGTTGTTCTTTTCGTCTTATGGTCACGGAGGTTTTGGTGGATGTGATATTTATGAAACGACAAGATTAGATGACACATGGAAGAAATGGTCGAAACCTAAGAACTTAGGCAAAGGTATTAACAGCAAGCGCGAAGAAAGTTACTTCTCTGTTTCAGGTGACTACAAATACATTTACTTTGAATCGTACGATCTTGAGCATGAAGTACGCGACATATTCAGAGCCAATCTTCCGCCTGATGTGAAACCAACGGCTTTGCAGGTAAGCCTTCAATAGTTATGCTTCAATTTCAAAGGCACTTCTATAAAAGCCTTTTTGCTGAACATAATCCAACAGCTCAAGATAAAAAGGATGTGAGCCGAGCGTAGCACTATCGCCAACCATTATTAATTTCTTTTTAGCGCGTGTCATAGCAACATTTGTCCGGCGTATGTCAGACAAAAATCCTACGTCGGCCTTATCATTACTTCGAACAAAACTTATGGCAATGATATCGCGCTCCTGTCCCTGGAAAGCATCCACTGTATTGATGGAAATAAAAGAAGCAATCTCACCCAACAACGGCGAGGCTTCGGCGAGCTTATGCAGGCATTCTACCTGGGCGCTATAGGGCGCAATAATTCCCAGCTTATAATTAGCTTCCTGCCATGCATCGATGCCAATGTCTTCAACAATTTTCTCTACAAGCTTCATAAGCAACGATGCCTCTTCCGCATTCATGCGGCTTAGCGTTTCAGGATCTTGTGTTTCATTAAAACCACATCCGGCAGTATCAACAAAATCGATAGGCAAGTGATCGGGTAATGTTGCAAGCCTTACGGATTCATGCGCAATCAATTCATTGTTATAAAAGTAGCGTGAAGAAAAATGCATGATGTCTTCGTGCATGCGGTATTGAGTCTTTAACATCACCGCCGTAGCGGGTTGTTTCTCAATACATTTTTCAAAAAGCGTTATTGATAAGCCAGCTTTAGCGGCTTCAAAAGATTTAATAGTGGGAGGCAGTTGGCAATGGTCTCCGGCAAAAATTACACGATCAGCTTTTGTGATCGGTATCCAGCAGGCAGGCTCAAGTGCCTGGGCTGCTTCATCAATAAATACACTGCTGAAACGCTTTCCGCGAAGCAAGTGATTAGATGCGCCTACAAGTGTGCAACAAATGGCATCGCTGTTTTGCAACAGATCATTGACGATATAAAATTCAAGAACGTCGGCATCGGCCTTTAACGCTTTTGCTTCTTCCATGAGTTGCTTGCGCTGCATGCGTTCGTGATATCCGAAATCGCGTTTATATTTCATGGCCATGGAACGAAC
>DATCRE010000166.1:0-4266 GCA_036569145.1 Cyclobacteriaceae bacterium | reverse complement strand
CGCTCACCAGAGTGCATTGATCATCGCTGGTTCCTATATTATCGGTGGACTTATTCCATTAAGCGCTTATTTCTTCACCGATAACGTTCATCAGGGGTTGATGTATTCTTCAGTCATTACCTTCTTTTGTTTGATAGGCTTTGGCCTGATCAAAAGTAAACTCACAGGTCAGCCCTTGTTTAAAGGAGCGCTTCGCGTAACACTGGTGGGTGCGTTGGCTGCGGCAGCTGCATTTGGTTTAGCCAAACTTATTGCCTGAGAAGCGCATTTCACATTCTAGTTATTGAAAGCTGGTACATTATCATTCTGTAAGCATTCAACTTCATGTTGTTTCGCCACAAGGATATTTGCATCTTTCCGACAAAATTAAATCAATGGACGAACTCGTAAATAACCTGAGAGAGGCGCTGGCGTTATCACCTACCAACACTCCACTTCGGCTGTCACTGGCAGAGGCACTTTTATCCATGAAGAGTTACGCTGAAGCTGAAGTAGAATTTAAACAAGTACTTGACAGTCAACCTCAGAATATTCAGGCTAAGACAGGTCTGGCAAAAGCGTATTTTGAACTGAAGAAGTATTCGACCGCTATCGTTATCACGGAAGAACTTCTGGAAGCAAGACCCAATGATGTTAACCTCATCATGATCATGAGCAAATCATTATTACGGAATAATGAAATTCAAAAAGCCATTGATTATTACAAGAGAGCACTTGAGCTTAACCCCGCCTTAAAAGATGATGAACTCGATCAGAACCTGCGAGGCACAAACGTTCTTAAAGGTGAAGACAATGTTGAAAGCATTCTTGAATCTATAGAACAAGATGTTCGGAATATTGAAAAGCCTGCCATCAACTTTGATGATGTGGGCGGCATGAACAAAGTAAAAGAAGAGATTAAAATAAAAATTATTCAGCCACTTCTTCATCCTGAGCTATACAAAGCTTATGGTAAAAAAATTGGAGGAGGTATATTACTCTATGGTCCTCCGGGTTGTGGCAAAACATATTTAGCCAGAGCTACTGCCGGTCAGATCAATGCGAGCTTTATATCCATCGGCATTCACGATGTTTTAGACATGTGGATTGGCAGCAGCGAAAGAAAGCTCCACGAATTATTTGAGCTGGCACGTCGTCAGACACCTTGTGTTTTATTCTTCGATGAAATTGATGCATTGGGTGCAAGCCGTTCAGACATGCGTCACTCCAGCGGCAAGATGCTGATCAATCAATTTCTTACAGAGCTAGATGGAGTTCAATCATCCAACGATGGTGTATTAGTGCTCGGAGCAACCAATGCACCCTGGCATCTTGATTCTGCTTTCCGCAGACCCGGTAGATTTGACCGAATCATTTTTGTGCAACCACCCGATACGGAAAGCCGAGAATCTGTTTTAAAAATATTGCTGAAAGATAAACCGGTTGGCGCTGTTGACTACGCAGGACTGGCTAAGCTTACACAGGATTTTTCAGGAGCTGATCTCAAAGCCATCATTGATGTTGCCATTGAAGATAAACTCCGTGAGTCATTTGAGAAGGGAACACCGTTGCCCATTCAAACAAAAGATTTAGCAGCAGCACAAAAGCAAGTGAAGCCTTCAACAAAAGAATGGTTTAACACCGCGCGTAATTATGCTCTCTATGCCAATGACTCTGGCTTGTATGATGAAATTCTCGACTACTTAAAAATAAAAAAATGATTGATACGAAGATGGAGCGTGCCCACCAGCTCATTCAGCTGCAACGCTATAAAGAAGCCGAGAAAGAATTACGCGATATATTATCCTTAGACCCAAACAGAGCGGAGGCATTAGCGCTGTTTGCCATTTGCCAGGCTGAACAAAATAACATTGAAGAAGCAGATAGATTGATTAAGCAAGCCATTAGCAAGGAGCCGGATAATGATCACTTTCTTTATTTGCAGGCGTTGTTTTATCTGAGACAAAATAATCTGAAAGAAGCAGAAAAATTTATTCGCAATGCCATTTCATTTCAACCACATGGCGCTGATTATTTTGGTTTGCTTGCTTCTATTAAATTAAGTCAGAAAGAATGGCAACAGGCTCTTGATGCTGCCGACCAGGGACTAGCCGTTGATCCGGATAATCTGATGTGTCTTAATTCAAGATCAACTGCATTATTCAAACTTGATAAAAAAGACTTAGCATACTCCAGCATTCAGGAAGCATTGAATAAAGATCCTGAGAATGAATATACACACAGCAATATTGGCTGGGGTTTGCTTGAACGCGGTGATCATAAACAAGCACTTGAACATTTTCGCGAAGCCCTTAAAATCAATCCTAATTTCGATTATGCAAAAGCAGGTTTAGTTGAAGGATTGAAAGCACGTTACTGGCTTTACAGAGTATTTCTGAAGTATGCCTTCTGGCTCTCTAACTTAAAAGGTAAAGCACAGTGGGCTGTTATATTAGGATTATATTTTGGTGTTAAATTTCTAGGGTATCTGTCAGAACACAATCCTGGTCTGGCCACTTTTATTCATCCCATCATCTATCTCTATGTCGCATTTGCAGTCTCTACGTGGATTATCGCTCCGCTATCAAATCTGTTTCTGCGATTAAATATTTACGGACGTTATGCGCTGAAGAAAGAAGAAATACAAGCTTCGAACTTTGTAGGCATCTCGCTTTTGATCGGCTTGCTGGGTGGCATAATGTATCTCATAGGTCACGACGATTTCTATTTGCTGGTGCTTATCTATGGTGTTACCATGATGATACCACTGGCCTCTATGTTCAATGCTGAAAATAAACGATCAAAGACCATACTGGTAGCCTACACCATAGCGTTGGCTATTGTTGGTTTAGGTGCGTTGATTCTGGCAGCCTTAACAGGTGATGCAGGTGCTCTGGGACCTATTTATGTAGTAGGGGTTATTGCCTATCAGTGGATTGCAAACGCCTTGTTTATCAAGTAGTTTGAAAGACTTGCGAGTAATGGATTAATATAAAAAAAGCCATTTATCACTCCCTGCTGCCTGAGATCGGTGTACAGAAAACCATAGTTGCCAGCCTGCCGTCATGAGGCTGTGCACTCTGAACTTATTTACTTATTTTCGCCCCTTAGTTTTTAGAAATACTCATGAACGCAAACTTTCGAAAATTCAATAACATCTTTGGCTGGGTAACTTTTGCCATCGCCCTGGTAACGTATTGGCTTACAATGGAGCCAACCGCCAGTTATTGGGACTGCGGAGAATTTATTTCCGTTTCCTATAAGCTTGAAGTTCCGCACCCTCCCGGTGCACCATTCTTCCTCCTTATCGGTCGATTGTTTTCATTCCTTTCTTTTGGCGATACTTCTAAAGTAGCTTACTGGATTAACTTCTGCAGTGTTTTAGCCAGTGCCTTTACAATACTGTTTTTATTCTGGTCAATTACGCTCCTCGGTCGTAAGCTGATGAAGATCAACAAATCTGAAGAACTCACCGATGATAAGATCTGGGTTCTGATGGGAGCTGGTATTGTAGGTGCATTAGCTTGTACATTTTCAGACTCGGCCTGGTTCTCTGCAGTTGAAGGCGAAGTATACGGTATGTCATCATTCTTTACCTCATTTGTTGTTTGGGCTATGCTCAAGTGGGAGGTTATCGAAGATGAATCGAAAGCTAACCGTTGGCTATTGCTCATCTTCTACATGATGGGTCTTTCCATTGGTGTTCACATGCTTAACCTGGTGACTATACCCGCGTTATCGCTCATTTATTATTTCAAGAAATACAAGCCAACCTTCTGGGGAGTTTGCCTGGCTATGGGTGTGAGCTTGTTCATCATATTATTTATCAATGAATTTATCATCCCGGGTCTTCCAACAGTAGCCGGCCACTTTGAAGTATTTTTTGTTAACTCTTTAAGCATGCCCTTTGGTTCTGGCGTAATTGTTTTTGGAACATTACTCATCGCCACACTTGTATGGGGTATTATAATCACGCAGAAAAAACAAATTGTATTGCTGAATACATTTCTGTTAGCAACAGCCTTTATCCTGATTGGATATTCATCATACGCCGTTGTTGTTATCCGCTCAAACTTTGGAACGCCAATTAATGAAAGCGATCCTTCTGATGTAATGAGCTTTGTAAGCTACCTGAAACGTGAACAGTATGGTAGCCGTCCGTTATTATACGGTCAGCTTTTCACAGCCGAACTTCAGGGATATGAAGAAGGCGATCCTGTTTATGCAAAAGGTAAAGACAAGTATTACATTAAAGACAGAAAGATTACGCAGAAGTATGACGACAAG
>DATCRE010000165.1:0-7047 GCA_036569145.1 Cyclobacteriaceae bacterium | reverse complement strand
CTTTCTTTTAATGGCTATCAGGAACTTTGGCGATGGTCTGTAAATAACACTTCTGATTTCTGGAAAAGCATTTGGGAGTATTTCAACATTCTTTATGATGGCGAGATTAAAAGTATTCTCACTGGCGATCAAATGCCTTTCATACATTGGTTTGAGGGAACACGTCTTAATTATGCCGAACATATCTTTAGAAAATCAACAGATGTACAACCTGCTATTATACATCAATCAGAAGATGGTAAGCTGATAGAAATAAGCTGGCAAGAGCTTATCGATCAGACTGCATCTATACAGGATTGTCTTAAACAATTAGGTATAAAAAAAGATGATCGTGTTGCAGCTTATATGCCATGCATACCTGAAGCAACTGTTGCATTCCTGGCTGCTAATTCAGTAGGTGCTATCTGGTCAAGCTGCTCTCCTGACTTTGGTGTTAATGCTGTCATTGATCGCTTCTCTCAGATTGAACCTAAAGTATTATTTGCTGTAGATTATTATCGCTATGGTGGTAAAACATTTGAGCGAGCTGATGTTGTTGCTGAACTCGTTAAGGCTATGCCATCCATAGAAAAAGTTATCCTGTTAAGCTCAAAGAATACGACAACGGAAAATTATATTTCATGGGAAAGTGCTTGCGAAAAAAGAAATTTATCGTTGACATTTGAACGTGTTCCATTCAGTCATCCCATCTGGATATTATACTCATCGGGCACAACAGGTTTACCTAAAGCTATAACACATAGTCATGGTGGTATACTTCTTGAACAGTTGAAGTATGGAACCTTTCATAACAATTTCAAAGCTGGAGAACGATGCTTCTGGTATACTACTACCGGGTGGATGATGTGGAATTATATTCATGGTAGCTTATTAGCAGGTGCAACTATGGTCTTGTATGATGGTAGTCCGGGCTATCCAAATCTTACCACTCTTTGGAAATTCATTCAGGATGCACAGATAAATCATTTTGGTACAAGTGCCAGTTTTATCCTGGCTAATATGAAGGAGCAAATCACACCATCAGCGTTATTTGATTTGTCTTCTCTCCGATCCATCGGATCAACTGGAAGCACATTGCCAGAAGAAGGTTTTAACTGGATCTATCAACAAGTGAAGCAAGATTTATGGCTTGCATCTATGAGTGGCGGTACCGATGTGTGCAGCGCCTTTGTAGGTGGCAATCCATTATGGCCTGTATACGCTGGAGAAATTCAATGCAGAGCGTTGGGTTGCAATCTTGAAGCCTTTACGGAAGATGGAAAGCCCATCCTCAATGAAGTTGGAGAAATGGTGATCTCCTCCCCTATGCCATCTATGCCAATTTACTTCTGGAACGATCCGGACCATAAACGTTACAAAGAAAGTTACTTCGAAATGTTCCCGCATGTCTGGCGTCATGGTGATTGGATAAAGATAACTTCACATCATGGTATTATTATTTACGGACGATCAGATGCTACCTTAAACCGTGGTGGCATTCGTATTGGCACGAGTGAAGTTTATCGTGCTGTTGATAAAGTACCTGAAGTAAAAGACAGCATTGTTATTTGCCTGGAGAAGAAAGGTGGTGAATTCTGGATGCCACTCTTCGTGGTGATGAAAGAGGGATATGCATTGACATTCGAGATCAAGAAAAAGATAAACCAAACCATTCGCCAGGAGTTTACACCACGGCATGTACCTGATGAGATTATCGCCGTACCTGATATTCCGTATACCATCAGCGGTAAAAAAACTGAGATGCCTGTCAAGAAAATATTAGCAGGTAAAAAACCAGAAGAGGTATTAGCCAGTGGTTCGTTAAAAAATCCTGAATCAATGACTTTTTTTGTTAATCTTGTAAAAGAAAGTAATCCTCTGTCGTAACAGGATGACTTTAAAAATATTTTAATAGCATGAGCTTAAAAGGTGGCGCACAGAATGTATGGCAGAAGGTTAAGAAGCTATTCATTATATTATTTTTATCTCAGCTCATCTATATCATTATTTTGAAATGGGTAAATCCACCGATAACAGTAACACAGATCGGTAGCCTGATAGAAGGTTATGGATTGAAAAGAGACTACATAGACAAAAAAGAAATGTCGCCCTATGCAGCGCTCAGTGTTATCGCTGCAGAAGATCAATTGTTTCCCGATCATAACGGTTTTGATATTAAGAGCATCAAAAAGGCGATGCAGAATAATAGCAAAAAGAAGAAACGTCTGAAAGGTGCTTCGACTATAAGCCAGCAGGTTGCTAAAAATGTTTTTCTCTGGCAAGGCAGAAGCTGGATCAGAAAAGGTCTTGAGGTTTACTTTACATTTATGATTGAATTGATCTGGGGAAAGGAAAGAATCCTTGAAATGTATTTGAATGTGGTTGAGATGGGAAAAGGTGTCTTTGGTATTGAAGCTGCCGCTCAGAAATATTTTAAAAAGCCGGCTTCAAAACTTACACGCGGAGAATGTGCCATGATAGCAGCATCACTCCCCAACCCTAAAAAATATACAGTAAAGCCAGTATCAACGTATGTCACAAAGCGATCTCCCTGGGTGAAAAACCAGATGAACAACCTTGAGCCTGATCCTGACATCAGATTACTTATCTTTACAAAACTTCGTTAAACTGAAGCTATGAATAAATCATATTACACATCTGTGTTACAACCTTGCTTAAGATTATTATCTCTCGGTTGCATTTTGTCTTTCTTCTTTCTTCTATCGTCATGTGGAAAAAAAGCAAACAATGTAGAAACTGCTTATGACAGCCTGGCTATTAAGTATACCATTGTAAGTACCCTCGCGCACGACGCTAACGCATTCACACAAGGGCTGGTTATTTACAACAATAAAATTCTTGAAAGCACAGGTCAGGATAATTCATGGATAGCCGAGGTAAATCCTGCATCAGGCGAGCAGGATAAAAAAGTAACACTCAATGAACAATATTTTGGAGAAGGCATTACTGTTTTAAATAACAAAATATATCAACTCACATGGACATCGAAAGTTGGATTTATCTATGATGCTAAAACCTATAAGCAACTTGGCGAGTTCACTTATGCTACGCAAGGTTGGGGTATAACGAATGATGGAAAGAAATTAATTATGAGCGATGGTAGTGAGAAACTTTATTTCCTGGATACAATAACATTAAAAGTTGATCATTCTATTACTGTAATGGATGGAAATTCGCCTATTAAAAAACTTAACGAGTTAGAGTACATCAATGGTGCTATCTATGCTAATATCTGGGAAACACCTTTGATTGTGAAAATTGATCCCATATCAGGTAAAGTTATTGGAAGACTTGATCTTTCTCTAATAACGAGTGAGATACATCAACTATATCCTAATGCTGATGTATTAAACGGCATCGCGTATGATGCTAACTCGAAAGCCTTACTCATTACCGGAAAACTCTGGCCCAAAGCCTATCTGCTTAAAATAAAATAGAGGTGGATTAGTTTGCCAGCTGTAGCTCTATCGTGAACGTTGTGCCCTTATTGATTTGTGTTGTAAATCCTATTCTTCCGTTCATTTGTTCAATAGCTTGTTTTGCTATGGCAAGGCCAAGACCTGAACCTGATTTTTTAGTACTAAAATGAGGTACAAAAACTTTGCTCTCATGATCTTTGTCAATACCTGTTCCATTATCCGCAAATTTTATAACACAGATATTATTTTCTACTTCAATAGAGATAATAACATGAATAGGAATACCTGGCCGTGAAGCTTGAATGGCGTTTAGTATAATATTTGAAAATGTTCTTCCGAGTAATTGTTCATCACCAAAAACAAATAGTTCTTTAATTTGAGGTTTGAAATGAATTTCATTTCCCTGGTTATGCAGATCAGCGATTCGCTTTAAAAGTCCTACCAATTCAAGCTTTTGAACAACAGGCTCAGGCATTTTGGCAAACGAACTGAACGACGAAGCAATATCATTCAATGTATCAACTTGTATAAGTAATGAGTTTATTGCTTTCTCAGTTTTCTCAGTTGAATTAGAATTATTTTGAATGGAACGCTCAAGCTGCTGAAGTGTAAGCTTCATGGGGGTCAGTGGATTTTTAATTTCGTGCGCTACTTGTTGCGCCATTTCACGCCATGCACGTTCACGTTGTGTTTGCTCAAGCTCTGCCTTACTCTCACTCAACTTGAATAACATCTTGTTATACTCTCTCGCCATCAACCCTATTTCATCCGAAGCATTCCATTTTAATGGCTGATTGATTTCTGTTAATGATGTTTTACTGAGTGACTGTGTAATAAATCTCAAAGGAAATGTGAGCCACTCAGAAACTAAATAAGAAAGCAATAACAGTACAATAAAAATAGCAGCAAAAATATTCAGGATGTTAGTAAAGATCGTAATCTGTACTTTCTCCAGCGAAGAAGCTGATTGAAAGAATGGTATTGCTAAAATACCAATCAACTTTCCACTTTGCGCCGATTTAAGCGCTGTGTACGAAACGAAATATTTAAGCAAGCCCACTTGTTCTTGTTCAATAAAAAGAGTCTCTCCCTTCTTGATTTTATTAATTGCTATTGGATTTATATAAGTAGACAACAAGCCATTCTCAAATATTTGCGGCTGACTGGTTGACATTAGTCTGCCTTGCACAGTATAAACATTCGCATCAAGGTTTGTTAACTTGGCAAGGTTCGTTAGCTGATTTTCAAAATCAGGTTGATTTTCATTGTAATATTTCATGAAAGAATCCAAGTAAACAGAAATCTGATCACCAAACGCTTCTGATTTGTTAAGATACTCTTCATCTAATTGTTTTTTTGAAGATTGACTGGTAAGTCCAAGTGTAGTAACACTAGCAACAATCAAAGGAAAGAAAAAAGCCAAGTTTAGAAATAACTGAATACGCGCTGCAAAAACTAATTTCTCTCCTCTGAAATAATTAATGATCCCCAATGCTACGAAGAGAAGAAGAATTATTAACAATCCTGAAACCAATAAAAAAGAAAAGTTAGAAACAATAAAACTAAACGATGGCAATTTAGATGATACTACAGCAGCTCTTCCTATTTCATCTTCTTGCGCAATATGAATATATCCTGATTCTTTTACACCTTTATTATACAAATCTCCTTTACCGAGCCAACTTCTATTAAATAATCCTTCGTAATTAAAATCACCTGCACTAAATACAATTTCTTTATTTGAAAAAACAGCATAACTCAAATCTTCTGTTTTATAGAACTGACGAAATCTGTTATCAACTAATAATTCTGGATAGACGTTATCGGGAATAATTTTCTTTAATGAAAGTTCTATCACAACATAACCGCTTATCGCGTTTCTCCTGTTAATCGGAACAATAACAAGATATTTTTGAGTAACATCAGCTGAAGGACTGTTAATGAAATGAACTTCTTTATATTCTGTTTGAAAAGCTTCCTGATTATACGTATTGATCAATTCAGTGAAAGAACTTGGTGAATGATTGTAATAGGGAGTTCCATCTGAGTTATATAATAAAATATCTACGTCATACTTATTGAAATAGCTGGGCAAAAAGAATTGTCTTATTTTCTGGCGAACAGCATCTTTGCTAAAAAAAGGACTACTCATTCGAAGCCTCACGAAACCATCTCGTTGAATTTTTATAGAAGTTTCATGCAAAAGATATTCACCAAAATTATCTCTATCGATTAAGAAGTTAGTTGCAAATCGAAATTGATTCTCTGTCTTCTCCTTTTCACTAAAATATTTTATACAGAAAGCTCCGTTAAGCGAAGTGAAGAAAATAAAAGCAAACAGGTATGCAAAAGTTGTATATCCAATTTTATCAAAACTACGGTATAGCCGCAAAACATAAATTAATCCAAAATAAACAATGCTAATGAGTAATGATGACCAATACGTTTGGTGCGAATACCAGTTGATAACGATAAAGATCAGCACGCTTAAAATAGCGCAGATAAGAGAATGAATCCATTTCTTTGCCACGAACAAGTTCTCTATAAAAATATGAGCGAACAAAAATGAGCAAGCCCATGAAATCATAATGGCTGTAAAAGAAACTATTCTTAGCCAGTCAAAATGAAGTGACTGAGCTATATCAAGAGGAATAGATGAGTTGTTATACAATGTTTGAATAACAACAAACGGATATAAAACGGCGAAGAGAAAACAGAGAACGGAGAATATCTTCCGGGCTGCATCAGCAACAAGAGAGTCTGAATTAGTAAAGTATGCCTGTAATTTCGTTCTATTATTAAACAAATAGTAGCATAGTGCTAGAATAACCAACTCGTTCAAAATCAGATCGCCCAACGATGAGTTAAAATTTGATGATGCAAAATATTTGGGATCAAAAATTCTGGTATGGATAAGTGATGTTGGAAAATCACTAACAACCATCAAAATCCGAATCCCAAATAACGATGCTGCTAAAAACAGAAAGCCATAAACACTGTTTCTGTTTCTTACAGCTGGTAGAATTTTGTACACTAAAAATACAAAACTGCAAATGGATAAAAATAAAAGCACGGCTGCAGTTAATCGGTTTCTCTCATGTAACAAATATGAATCTGTTGGGGTAGTAATTTTAAATATACATGTACCGCGAATAGTTATCGGAAAACCAGATAGAGAACCTGGCTCAAGAATTCTAACGTTCCCTTGTGGAAAGATTTCCTTATTCCACTGTGGTTGCAAATAGTTATTCTGAATTTTAAAGCCAGTGTAAAGAGGAAGTGCAGCCAGGAGAAATCCATCAGTATCTATTTTCCATTTTCGGATGAGATAGTCTCCACTCGGTGTCTTAAGCAGCTTAAAGGTAAAGTCACTTTCAATATCCTGAAAAGAAGGTACAAACCTGTTATCATTCCAATCTACTAACTCGCCGTGGTTAAAAACAAAGAAGCTACCGTGAGTTACCGGAGGCAAATTCATTTCAGATTCTCTGGAACTTTCTATTGCAGCGTTCGCCTCGTATTCAATCTTCTGTAATTCAAAAAGGAGTTTACTGGTAATCTTTTTTGTAATTGATTCAGGTGAAACATCCTGATAAGAAAGATACGTAGCAACCAGTCCACTAAGCAG
>DATCRE010000164.1:0-8126 GCA_036569145.1 Cyclobacteriaceae bacterium | reverse complement strand
GGTTTATTCGTTGTTGATTCGTTTGTCATGTTTGTATCTTTTATAGTCTTGCCTTTTTGTCCGCATGAGTTTCCTATGATCAGAAAAATCAGTGACGTCACTATTATTGTCTGTCGCATAAATGAATGAGTTTACTCTATTAACCTACATACGACAAAAATGGTTTTAACAGATTCTATCATTTGTCGGCCAGCCAACAAATATTCATTTACAAACTTTAGCTTTCGCTGCTTAAGTAGGAGAGAAATAACGAAAGCTGAAGTTCTTGTTTAATAATTCTGATAGAATCCTTTTATGGCAGGGATAAGCTGATCGTAAATTGGCCTGGTGAACTGAAGGAAGAGATCTTGCGGTGGTGGCGGCGCCTGTTCTTTTTGATTACACCAGCTTAACTGTTCTTTTGTTAGTGCTCTGTCATCGCCGTTAAAATTTGCCCAGGTTGTTCCCCACACAAAATTTCCTTCAAACTTTCTATGTGTTAGTACGCCGTTTGTTTTGGCATCAACCACTACCATACTCAGCAGACCTGCAGAGATAACTTCTTTACGATGTGTATACAGTTTAGCTTTAACGGTATTGTAAACAGGTATGGTTTTGCCATTTACTTTTGTCTCACCAACCTTTACACTGTCCCGTGTTACTACTTGTTCTGTGTTATTTAACGTTGTATTGCCTACGGTAAAATCATCAAATTGGATACGCATTATCTGATCTGCGCTCTGAAGGTTGATTGAGCTAGCTTCTTGCGGCGTATAAAATTTTATAAAGCTGCGCACCTGGTAATTATTGTGAAGAAATTCTTCGACTTTATCCTGAAAGAATCCACCACTTAGATTGTAACGTGCAGGTACAGGAATTTGCTCTAATATTACTTTCAGAGTAGCTACGTCTAATGCCTTAGCCTGGTATTCAATAACATCTTTATAGCCAGTTACGTAAGCCTGGGCGTCGCTAAAGTTAAAGTAAGCTTGTTTGGCATCATTTCTTGTGCCTTTTAAAAGAGCATTAATACCGGCATTATAACTTTCTTCAGCAGCTTTCTCTTTCAGCGGCCCCATTTCTGAGTAGTAGTTTTTTGGATTTGCAATAACTTTCAAACACCCCGGGCATTGCCTAATTTGCTCATACATGGAATTGATCTGATTGTAGCTGTTAATTACATTTTTCCATTTGTATGTGTTGTTGGAAGCAATCTGGTTGTTGACTTCAGTTTCTAACGTGCTTAATGCCAGCGGATATGCTTCACGTAAAGTTTCTGCTGATTTGCTGTGGCTTGGGTTTTGTCTTAACCTGTTCACAGCCAGGTTTACAGCTTCATAATAGTTGCCATGCTCGAAAGCTTTCTTGCCTGAACTGCAGGCCATCAGAAGTGTAACGAAAGAGATAAACGCCAGACGTAAAATTTTCATAGATGGATGATTCTGAAATAGGCCTTCAATATACTTAGTTCAATGGAAAAAAGTAAATCAGTATGTCGTCAATCAGGTCGCGCCAGTTTCCCCAGGAATGTCCCTGGTTAACTTCTTTATATTGATACTGGCATGTGTTCTTATCCAGAATATCTTTCATTTTGTGAGCTCCTTCCTGAGTATCATTAATGGTTCCGTTGGTAAGGAATGTTTTTACAGGAGGATTTTTAGGATTATCGCAGTAGGTATATATCTCGGGCTTAAACCAGAATGCTGGTGAATTGAATGCCTGCCATACCAAACACTGCCGGCTTTGAGAAAGCAAAGTATGCAGCTGTTAACCCACCCATAGAAGTACCAAGTATAGCGCGCTGTGTCGGGTCTTTTGAGATATGATATTTTGATTCTACCTGTGGAATTAATTCGTCCGTCACGAATTGAAGATATCGTTCGCTCATGGCAAGCTCATTCATTCTCCTGTTGTTGGATCGGTTAACTGGCTCCCGATGATCAATGAAGACAGCTATGATTGGTTTTATTTTTTTTAATGTGATAAGATTGTCAAGAATGGTAATCATGTTGCCCATGCGCTCGTGCATGTACTCGTAGCCATCGGTTACATAAATTACCGGATAGGTTATGTTAGGATCATAACCAGGAGGAATGTATGTATTGTAAGTGATCTGGTATTTTAACACGCTACTGTTGATCAGAATATCTTTTTCTATTTTCCCTTTTTGAATATTGGGTAATGGAGTGTCGATAGGATCTTCTTTCCAATCAGGCATTCTCAATTCTGAATTAGGACTTCCTCCGCCTACACCAGACCATTGCTGATATGGATTGGCAGGATCGAGAATCCAATTGTTATCATCAACAACAATTTTGTAATCAAATCTTGAATCTTTCGGGAATGATGTTTTCAAGATCCAGAATTTTGTATTGGGTATTTTTAATGGTTTGGGTTTAAAAGTTTTGTCATATCCCCAGCCATTAAAATCACCCATCCACCCAACAGATTTTCCATCACCATAATACAGAAATGCAACAGAATCTTCGCAGACAAGCGGCACAGATTGACTTGTGCTCAATTCCTTCCATAAGCTTTCTGCTTCTGAATCACCTTTGACAGAATATAGTTTTTTAATAGTTTTTTGAAATGGTAAATAATCCTGAGCACAAAGTGTCATGTGCAGTAGCAGAACGAGAGAGGAGAGTATGATTTTCTTCATATTTTAATCTTGATCTTTAACGCGTAAACATACAAGCCCTGCTAATATCATAAAGAATCCGCCGAGTACCAATGTATACATCGTATTACCATTGAAAAGATGAATCGTAAAAAAGCCTAAAACTGTAGCGGCAATGATTTGTGGAATGACAATAAAGAAGTTAAAGACGCCCATGAAGTATCCCATTTTATCAGCAGGTAATGATCCTGACAAGATTGCGTAAGGCATTGATAAGATGCTGGCCCAGGCAATGCCAACCATACCCATGGAGAGCCCGATCATCCAGGGTTGAGTGATGAAATTCAATGAGATTAATCCCAAGCCTCCAATGATCAGGCAGATCATGTGAGTTTTTCTCCGGCTGATTTTAAATGCAATGAGTGGAATGATGAAAGCAAAGACAGCAGCCATTCCGTTACGGATGGATGAACATACTCCAAGCCAATCTGCGCCATCATTATATTGTTGCTGAACTCGTTTCAGAATCTCCTTATCTGCAGGGCTGATTTCAGGATTAGCTAATGAATAGTTAGCAAGATTGATGGTGATGGTTACGTCATCTTTATCACGTTGAAAAGAGTTGATCTCAAGCAGATCTGTTTTTAGAGAGTTAAGCTCTTTGATCTTTTCATCTGAACCTGGTTTTGCATTTTGTATTGAAGCTTCTATGATCTTATAAAGCGCTCGAGGAATTTTCATATCATAAATGTTACTGGTCACAGCATTTGTTGAGTAGATCCACATCGAGAATAATGCAAACCATGTAAAGAACTGCACCCACGCCAATTGACGCATGGTCTTCGGCATGTGAAAGATTCCCTGATATGATTCTTTTAGTCCGGTGACGAAGCCCGCCTTTGCGTTTTCTTCTTTTAATTTTTCAATGCTGTCGGGTGGAAATTCTTTTGTGGTGAAAACAGTATACATGACGGCTGTGAGATAGCAGAAACCTCCCAGGTAAAATGACCATTTCACAGAGTCAGGTATTATGCCAGTTGGCGCAGTGTTACTCACATGAAACCAGTTGGTAAATACCCACGGAAGTAAGGCAGCAATAACAGAACCCGTACCAATGAAAAAACTCTGCATGGCAAAACCAGAAGTACGTTGTTCATCCGGTAGTTTATCACCAACAAAAGCGCGGAAAGGTTCCATTGAAATGTTTATTGATGCATCCATAATCCAGAGCATACCACCGGCAATCCATAGGGCTGAGGAGTTAGGCATAGCGAACAGAGCAATCGTTGCCAGAATGGCGCCAATAAAAAAGAAAGGTCTGCGTCGTCCCCAATATGGATGCCACGTGCGATCGCTTATATAGCCTATGACAGGTTGAACGACAAGGCCTGTTAATGGTGCGGCAATCCAGAGAATGGGTATCTCGTCTTTATTGGCACCAAGTGTTTCAAAGATGCGGCTCACATTAGAGTTCTGAAGTTCAAAGCCGAATTGAATTCCAAGAAAACCAAAGCTCATATTCCAGATTTGCCAGAAGGTAAGCTTTGGTTTAGGTGACGATGCTGTGATGTTCATGAACTGACTTTACCAGTTCAATATAAGTTTATCAGGTGAATATTTTAGCTCAACACTCTGTACATTTTCTTCTGGTGCAGGCTCTGGATCATAGAAGGGATCGAACTTCTCCAATGCTTTAAAGAACTGGTTAACTTCATGATTTAGCTTATGTGATTGCCCATTGACTTTGATCTCATTCGGTAAATGATCAAATCCATGGAAAATGATTTTTAATTTGTTCTCAGGACTCTTGAATGATCCTTCCTGCTGATGTATCTGTAGCGTACCCGGCTGAAATTCGATCAACCTTTTTGCGAACTCACCTTTTTCATATTGGAATGTTGAACCATCATCTTCGTAAAATGTAAATGAACTACTCTGATGACCATTATAGATATGAAGCATAAGAATGTCATGCTGCTCTGTTGTGTTCGATCTAACAGGTTGCATTGGTATAATGGCGCCACCTTTTATAAAGACAGGTAATTTGTGAACCGGACATTCCAGAATAAGCTCCGTATTGCCGTTGTATTTCTTTCCGTTATAGAGATAATACCATTCACCTTCCGGAAGATAAACTTTGACGAAGTCTTTATTACTTTCAACAGGTGCAACTAAAATAGACGGACCGAATAAGTATTGATTGTAAAACTGACCATCGTAGATTTTAGGATCGTGTGTATAGTTAATAGCAAGTGAACGTTGCAGTGGCAGGCCTGTCTGACTGGCTTCGTAAAACAACGAGTAAACATAAGGCAATAACTGGTACCTGAACTTGATGTAGTTACGCGAGATCTGTTCTACTTCTTCGCCATAAGACCAGGGCTCAGAGTCACGGCTATTGATCATGGAATGGCCTCTGAAGAAAGGAGAGAAGGCTGCGATGGAAATCCAGCGTGCAAATAATTTAGTATTGGCATCACCAACAAATCCACCCGTATCATAACCTGCAAAGGCAATTCCGGCAAGCCCCATGTTACTTACCATGCGAACACCGAGGAGCATGTGTTCATCATAAGCAACATTATCACCAGTCCATACAGCAGAATAACGTTGAACCCCTGAAAATCCTGAACGTGTGAGATTGAATGGACGTTTACCTTTCATAAGGGACTTTGTTCCTTCGTATGTGCTTCGGGCCATTTGCATTCCATAGAGATTTCGACCTCTACGCATAGTAGCCTTACCACCTTCAAAATTCATTTCAATATTCTCTGGAATCATATTTCCCCATGATGCTATTTCATTCATATCATTCCAGTATCCTTCAACTCCGAGGTCTACATATTCTTTGAATTGTTTATGCCACCATGCACGGGTTTCAGGTTTTGTAAAATCAGGAAAATGACACCAGCCTGGCCAAACTTGGCCAGTATAGTTAGTTCCATCAGGATATTTTATAAAGACATCTTCCTTAATGCCACTATCATAAGTCTTATAGCCTTGTTCTACCTTAATTCCAGGATCACACATCACTACAACCTGAAAGCCTAGTGACCTGAGTTTTTCTAATAAACCCTTTGGGTCAGGGAAATCTCTGCCGTTCCACGTGAATATCTTGTACTGTTCCATGTAGTGAATATCCAATACAATGGCGTCTGCAGGTATGTCTTTCTCACGGAAAGTCTGGGCCAGTGCCAGCACCTCCTTATCAGGGTAATAGCTGTAGCGGCATTGTTGATAGCCAATTGACCATAATGGTGGCAGCGGCATACGACCAGTAAGATGGGTATAATGAGTCAATATACTGGCGATGGATTTATCATGAATGAAGTAGTAATTCATTTCACCAGCATCGGCATAGAATGATGCAAAACGATTATTCGATGCTCCAAAATTGAAGAATGATTTAAAGGTATTATCAAAGAAGATACCGTAAGCTAACTGATTATGAATGCCGAAATAAAACGGCGTTGAACAATAGAGTGGATCGGCACTTGAGGAATATCCAAAACTATCGGTATTCCAGTTTTGATAGCCTGAACCTTTTCGGTCAAGACCTCCGGTTTTTTCACCCAAACCAATAAAGCGTTCGCCTTCCTGAAGTTTTTTATAAGTTGTTACCTGGTCGCCGTTCCAGCTGGTGCCAAATGAAGCATCATCTTCATTGATAATCTTATTTGATAAATCTATGAAGCTAAAACGCACTGGATTTTTCTGAATGCGCGTGATGTATGAACTTGTAGTGATGCGAATTGAATCTGAGTCTTCTTCAATCCTGAGAGTGGTCTCTTGCGGTTCAGCTACAACTGCATACGAGAAATCATCAAATTGAGACGCTTTTGTTATGCTGATGCGGGCTATAGCATCATTATAAAATAACACCCTGAATTTACCCAGCGAAGTCTCTCCAGAAATACCTCCTTTGATTTTCGACCACGCTGTTAGATTGCTAAGACTTTGACTGAGTACTGAATTGAAATTTGAAGACATACTGGTTTAGAAGATAATGTGTTACTAATTAAAGTTAATTAAATCAGCAATACCAACCAGCCTTCAGACAAATGTATGTATACGATTGCGAATCGGTGAAGCAATTCCCGTTCTTAGATGATTGTAAACAAAAAAGACTGCCTTTTATGACAGTCTCTAAATTATTTAACGGATTACTTAATATAAATTTTAGCAATACTCTTCGAACACTTCTAACAAGTGTTCACCAATCATCTGTGCGTTACGTCCTTCAATATGATGACGTTCTACAAAGTGAACCAACTCACCATCTTTAAACAAAGCAATAGAAGGAGAGGATGGAGGATATGGCAATGTATATTGACGGGCTTTAGCGACAGCTTCAGTGTCAACTCCTGCAAATACCGTTGTTAAATGATTTGGTTTCTTGCTGCTGTTTTGAACAGCCCACTTCACGCCCGGACGGGCAGCACCTGCCGCACAACCACACACTGAGTTAATCACTAACAAGGTAGTTCCCTTCTGATCTTTCAATTCACTGTCAACCTCGGCGGATGTTTTCAATTCTTTAAATCCAACACTGGTTAAATCGGTGCGCATTGGCGCTACTAATTGTTCTGGATACATATCTATACAAATGGTTAATTTCTGGTACTAAAACAAATTACATAAAACCAAGTTCCAGCTTGGCAGCTTCACTCATCATGTCCTGTGAGTATGGAGGATCAAATGTCAATTCAATCTTTACTTCATTAATACCTTCAATGGCTTTTATCCGTTGTTCAACTTCACTCGGAATGGCTTCTGCCGAAGGACATGACGGTGACGTTAATGTCATTTGAATATAAACATTGTTTATAGGAAAGATATTAATCTCATAAATAAGACCAAGCTCATAGATGTCTACAGGAATTTCAGGATCGTAGACCATCTTCAATGCCTCTACAACTTTGTCACGCAAGTCTGGTATGGCAGCATCAGAAACCTTTTGTTCTTTATTTTCTACTTCACTCATGACTTTACTTCCATTTTAGTTTTAAAAGCCAGGGCATATAATTTCATCTGTTTAATCATGGCAGCAAAACCATTAGAGCGCTGTGTGCCGATGAATCGT
Source organism: Cyclobacteriaceae bacterium (assembly GCA_036569145.1). Lineage (GTDB taxonomy): Bacteria > Bacteroidota > Bacteroidia > Cytophagales > Cyclobacteriaceae > DATCRE01. The sequence continues at coordinate 444 of DATCRE010000164.1, read as the reverse complement.
TCCATGCCTATCTTATTCATGAAATATAGATCTGCATTTAAAATGCTGTCAGGTGTCTGGCCATTGAAAATGCGAACTAACAAACTGACAAGTCCTTTGGTTATAGCTGTATTACTATCGGCAGTGAAATGGATTGTGTCGCCATCTGGATTTGCTGTGAGCCATACCTTAGACTGACAACCCTTCACCACATTGTCTTCTGTTTTAAGTTCTTCAGGCATCACTGGCAATTTCTGTCCTAATTCCATGATGTAGAAGACTGTCATCTCCATATCACCATCGAGCAGGGAAAAATCTCCTATAATCTCATCCTGAACTTCGTTAATCGTCATGCCAAGCTTATTTCATAAAACTGATCACACGGGCTAATCCATCGGCCAGGTGATCAATCTCTTTTTTTGTATTGTAAACAGCAAATGAAGCGCGTACAGTTCCCTCAATTCC
>DATCRE010000163.1:0-2194 GCA_036569145.1 Cyclobacteriaceae bacterium | reverse complement strand
TATGTTAGCGCCAGAACAAGAAGAAGTTATTGTTGGTAATGCTGAGATACGTGAAGTATTTAAGATCACGAAGATTGGAACAATTGCCGGATGTATGGTAACAGATGGTTCCATCAAACGAGCCAACCCTATTCGCCTCATTCGCGATGGTATTGTTACCTATGCAGGTAAACTTGGCTCATTGAAACGTCACAAAGATGATGCAAGTGAAGTTCGTAATGGATTTGATTGCGGTATTGGTATCGACGGCTTCAACGACATGCGCATAGGTGACGTCATTGAAAGTTATGAGATGAGAGAAGTGAAGAGAACGCTTTAGAATTTTCATATTCATTCATTTCAGTTTTCAAATTTCAAAATATTAAAAGCTCAGGTTGTACCTGGGCTTTTTTATTTCATTTATCTGAATGAGCTGATTGGTGAATCTGAAACTTGAAACTTAATTACTCTATCACCTCTTCACTTTGTGTCTGCTTTTCGAATAGATCTTTATACAGACCATTTTTTTCCAGCAGAGATTCGTGAGAACCTTCTTCTACCACACTGCCATCAACCAATACAATAATTTTATTGGCAAGTTTTGCAGACGATACGCGATGTGAAATAATGATGGTGGTGCGACCTTTCATTATTCTCTTCATGCTATTAAGAATGTTGTTCTCTGTTTTCGTATCAACAGCAGAGAGCGCATCATCCAACATTAAAATTTTAGGTTCACGGGCAATGGCCCTGGCTATAGAAACACGTTGCTTTTGTCCTCCTGATAAAGTAATACCACGCTCACCTATGCGTGTGTTGAAGCCATCCGGAAATGCCATAATGTTATCATAGACATCTGCATCTTTAGCAGCCTGGTGAATTTTTTCTGTAACAGGTTCTTTTATACCAAAACTTATATTGTTATAAATAGTATTGCTGAACAAGAATACATCTTGTGGAACATATCCTATCTGGCTTCTTAATGTAGTTAGATTGTAATCCGCAATAGGAATATTGTCAATGAGAATTTCTCCACTCCTTACATCATATAAACGTGATATAAGATTTGATACTGTACTCTTACCAGAGCCCGTTGTGCCAATGATAGCCAATGACTCTCCAGGATTCACTATAAATGAAATATCTTTTATGGCTGTGATGCCAGTATCAGGATATTTAAAAGAAACATTTTTGAATTCAATCTTGCCTTCGATTTCTCGTTCCAGATTTTTCTCTGAAACAATATTAGTTTGTGTTTTCAGAAATTCATTTATTCTTTTTTGAGATGCAGCTGCACGTTGCACTAAACTACTGGTCCAGCCTAATGATGCTACTGGCCATGTTAACAGGTTTACATAAATGATAAACTCTGCAATGTTACCCATCGTTAAATTTCCATTGATAACTTCGGTGCTTCCCGCGTAAACAGTGAGAATAGTACTGAGGCCAATTAACCCCATGATAAGAGGGAAGAATAGCGATTGAATTTTTGTAAGCTTAAGCGATTGTTTTTTATACTCTTCTGATTCAATTCTGAATTTGCGAATAGACTCAACCTCACGATTAAAAGACTTTAGCACGCGAATGCCACTGAATGCCTCTTGTACAAACGTTGATAGCTTTGACTGACTTTTTTGAATCTCTTCCGAACGACGTTCCACTCTGCTGTTCACAAGAAAAATACTAATGGATAATAATGGTAATGGACTTAATGCATACCATGTTAGCTTCTGACTAATATGAAACATGAATGGAATGAGCATGATAAACAAAATGAAAAGCTGAAGTCCGTACATAATGGACGGACCCAGATACATCCGCACACGACTCACATCTTCTGATATGCGGTTCATTAAATCACCTGTATTATTTCTGCGGTAGAAACTAAGCGGGAGAGTTTGATAGTGTTCAAAAATTTCATTCTTCATATCAAACTCAATCAATCTTGACATGACAATGAGAGTCTGCCGAACAAAATATAAGAAGAGGCCGCGTAAGAGTGCCATCAACATAATCAGGCCTGCATAAACTAAAATGCTGAAGGCAAATACATTGAAGAAATTCTGTTGAAGTCTACTGTCTTTAAAAGATTGATAAAACTTAATGTTATCAACCACCAGATCTATGGAGAGCCTTACAAACAGGGCTGGTACAATTTGAAAAATGGTTGAGATGATGACAAAGATGGTTCCCAGAATAAGGTACCATTTGTAGT
>DATCRE010000162.1:0-2248 GCA_036569145.1 Cyclobacteriaceae bacterium | reverse complement strand
AAATGTAAAAAGAAAAGAACCTTTTTCACTGGAAGGCTACGAACCCGATGAACAACACGTGCTGAAGACACTGCTAGAGAAAAACGGACAGATGATGATTGACGAATTAAGCTGGGCTACAACACTTCCTGTCAGCCTGCTTGCATCAACATTGCTGGGACTGGAGTTTAAAGGAGTTATTCAATCTCTGCCGGGGAAGAAGTACAAAATAGTTGTTAGTCAATAGTCCATGGTAGATGGACAATACTGTCCTAATGACCAAGAACTAATGGTTAAAGCCTAATACTGTTGATTAATTAGCGTGGATCAATGCGATACTAACATTGCATAACTAATAACTGATTATTTACGATTTCAGCTTAACGAGGTACGAATTACCATGGACAATTGACATCGACTAATGACCAATGACAAACTCAAAGCGCACTCATTAACTGAGCAATCAATTCATCGGTATACTTATGATCTTCAAAGGGAGAAATTCTTCTGTATTGATTCAGCATATCGATAGCTTCTCTGAATTCTTTGTTCAAGGCAAGTGTCAATCCTAAATTATAGTAGCAGTTTGAAAACGTAGGTTCTATCTCGATAGAAACCTGGTAGTGAACTTTAGCAAGTTTTAGATTGCCAACTTCGGCATAGATGTTTGCTAAATTATAATGCGCTTCAAAATGGCGAGGCTCGTGTTTAAGACAAAGTGTAAAATGATCTATAGCCTGCGTCGTCTTTCCTTCTTCAAATTCTAATATTCCAAGATTACAGTAGGCATCTGCTATGGTTTCTTCTTCTAGTTCAATAGCTTTCAGATAAGCTTCTTTGGCCGCATTAATATCTCCCAGGTCTTCATAGGCCAACGCCTCTTCCACATGCGAGAGCCTGTTGAGACGAATAACTTTACCACCCGAAAACAGATTTAACTGACCATGCTTTTCAAGATCAGATTTCTTCTTTTTTCTGACGCGCTGCAGGCCGAACTTTTCGGGTGTGATACCGGGAAACTTAACAACCTTTGCCATAGAACAAAGTTAAGAGATATTCACAAATGCATTGCTAATCTTCAACATAAGCCGTAAACGTTATTCGCTGAACCGGATTCTGAGGATCGTTCGAATAAACCATAACAGCTTTCGTTTGAGTGCCACTTCTATCTTGCGGATTGAAGGTAATTTTAATAGTACTGCTCTCGCCTTGTCTAATCGTTGTTTTGGTAGCTGACGCTGAAATACAAGTGCAGTTTCCCTGAATAGATTTTATCGTTAAATCCTTCTTTCCATAATTCGTAAATGATATTTCACGTACTGTTGGTGTATTTTGTTTTACATGACCAAAATCCATGCTATTACCAACGCTTAAACGAGGTGCCTTAGATTGCTCTTCGGGTGTTAGCTGTGGAAAAAAATCCTCAAGGGTAGCAAACACTGAAAATGACTTTACAGGATTGAGCTCATCATTTGTCTGAAGTTCAACATTATCGGATTGAAAGCCATATTGATTTTTAATTTTTCCGTTATAGCTGATCTTAACAATTCCCTGTGCACCTGCTGCAACAACTTTAGGCTGCACATCAACCCTGATGTATTTAGGGCCAACAGATTTATCATAGGTAACAGGTTTCTTTCCTGCGTTCACAAAAGCGAATTCACGCACAACGAATTCATCCTTTAGATAAATCTTACCCATATTGAACGATGACGTTTTGAATTTCCAGTTACCATTGGGCGCTCCAAACTCTGCTGATGCCGGTTTAACATCTTCTGTTGTTACCTGACCTTTAATCTGAAGGATGATAGATGAGGCATCAAGATCGGTTGTAACAGTGAGTGTTTTATTAAAATAACCAGGTCTGCCTTTGGGACTAAAACTTGCCTGTATATAGCCTGTCTTTCCTGGCAAAATTGCATCCTTCGACCAATCCGGTGTGGTGCAGCCGCATGATGCCTGCACAGAGAGAACTTTCATTGGCCTGCCACTGGTGTTGGTGAATACAAATTCATGCACAGCAGGGCCGCCATCTTCAGAAACATTTCCAAAATCAAATACCTCTTCTTTAAACTGAACAGACTTGGCAAGCTGTGCTAAAGATGTGATTGTTACTGTTAAACAAAGAATAAAAGCGTAACGTATTTTACGTACCATTACAAATCAGATTTATTAGAATACAAAGTTAAAAACTAATCTGGTTCAGCTTTATTTTATTTTCTTTGCAAAATTATGGCCAGAATACTTACCGGAATTCAAAGCAGCGGAA
>DATCRE010000161.1:0-2889 GCA_036569145.1 Cyclobacteriaceae bacterium | reverse complement strand
AGCAAAACACTTACTAACCTTTTTACTCACCACTCTTTGCAGTTTGCCCTTCATAACCAAAGCTCAGGATGCTGCCGCTACTGAAGCTAAGGAAGAAGAGAAACCTGCAGTAACTATTTCCGGATATCTTGATTCATATTATTTACACGCCTTTAACCGTCCCGCTTCAGGCAATCTAATGGGCTCTGGTAACACTGTGGGATCAGGATCACCATACGTTGCTGGACGTGCTTTTGATCGCCTTACTGATCAATTTGCATTGGGATTAGTTCAAACCAAGTTTGCTTATTCTGATAAGCATGCAGATATGGTGATTGATCTTACTTTCGGCCCAAATGCAGAACTTGGAAACTTTGGTAACCAGCGTGCCATGGCACCAGGAGGATACGCTACTGGTTTCTATCCAAACAATGGTAACCAAAGCGTACTTTACGGAACTTCTGCTGCTATCAAACAAGCATATTTTACATGGAAGGCTACAAGCAAATTAAGCTTTACAGTAGGTCAATTCGGAACACACATCGGTTATGAAGTAATTGATGCTCCAATTAACTATCACTACTCATTATCAAATCTTTTCAATAACGGACCTTTCTATCATATTGGCGCAAAAGCTAATTATGCCTTCTCAGACAAGGTAGCGTTGATGGTTGGTATTGTTAACAACTGGGATGCATTGACAGATTGGAAAACTCAAAAATCTGCTATCGCTCAATTGTATTTCAAACCTGTTGACGGATGGAATGTATACATCAACTACATCGGTGGTCATAATGATGATGGCTTTAAATCAGGTGCATCAGGTGCTGGAACTACGGTTGGTAACTCGGCTTATTCTGCTATCACCAGTGGTTATAACCGCCAACTATTTGACCTTACTACAGGCTATCAAATCACTGACAAATTCTATCTTGGTTTAAACGCTGCTTATGGCTGGTACAAGTTCTCTGATAAAAATAATGAGGCTGCTATCATTGCAGCATATCAGAAGATGAAGCCAACATGGGGCGGAGCAGCATTATATGTTAACTATGCTATTAGTGACCTGGTTGGTATTGGTGCACGCTTCGAGCATTTTGAAGACACTTATGCTGTTCGTTACATTGGAGCTACAAACAATTCAGTAACAGTAACTGCACCTATTACACTGGCTGATGGTCATTTGATCGTTAAGCCAGAATTAAGAGTTGATACATCTCCTACAAAAATTTATGAAAACCATACAGGTGGTGCTACCAACACACAACAAACTCTTGGCATGGCCTTCATTTACAAATACTAATACAATCTGAATTTCGTTTTCAAAGGGAGATCAATTAAGTTTGATCTCCCTTATTTTTATACTCCAGCTCGACAATGGTAAAACATTTTATTTTTTCGATTGCCCTCTTAACATTGATTGCTTATACAGGCATCGCCCAGATATTGCCTATGGATACTACGGGCAAGGTTACTTATTATGAAATTGTAGAAGCACCAACCTTTACAAAGGGAGCATTGTATCAAAATGCTTTGACCTGGGTAGAAGCTCTGAAAGGAATTGAGAACAAAGTTGTTATTGAAACTGCTGATGTTCTCGCCGGAAAAATTATTGCCAACAACGAATTCCCTCTGTATTCTCAAACAGGTGTGTTGAAAAAGCTTTCCGGTAAAATTACTTATCAAATGACCATTGAGGTTAAGGACAATCTTTATCGCTATAGGTTTACAAACTTTCTGTTCCATTATTATAAGCAAGACCGGACGTATAAAATCGTTGCTACAGGAAAAACCAAGAAACTTGAAGATCCTAAAGCTTCAGGCTGGCAGAAACTCTGGAATAAACACCGGGCTCAAACTGCTGCTAAAATTCAAACTGATCTTACTGAGTTGAAGATTCAAATGGTGTACATGCCTGTTAGCCCAACTAAAGAGGCCGAGAAGAAAAAGGAAATCAAATGGGACAACTAAAGTCCCTTCATGCTCGCGTAATTTTCGGCTAACCTGAAGGAAATAATAAACTCTTACTATAACTTTAGAAAAAATATTGGTCCTTCATGATTCATCCCAACACGGAGATCCGATTTATAAATGAAAAAATCGGGTACGGAGTAGTCGCCACCAAATTTATCCCTAAAGGCACCATTACCTGGGCCATTGACAAACTGGACAGAACCTTCTCTCCAGATCAAATAAAAAACATGGAGCCCTTCTATCAGAATATTCTGGATACGTATGCCTATCGTAATCCCGAGGGGAATTATATTTTATGCTGGGACAATGCCCGCTTTGTAAACCACAGTTCTAACTCTAATTGCATAACCACTGCTTATGAATTTGAAGTAGCTGTGCGCGATATACAGGCAGGTGAAGAGCTTACAGATGACTATGGTTATCTGAATGTTGATGAACCTTTTGAAGTACTACCAGAAGCCGGCACAGACCGCACAGTTGTTTATCCCGATGATCTTACCCGTCACTATCATCATTGGGATGATAAGCTTTTGGAGGCATTCCAACACCTTCATGAAGTGAATCAACCTTTACAATCTCTTATTGACAAGAGAACTTTTGAGAAAGCAAAACGAATTGCATTAGGTATAGAGAAAATGGATTCCATTCTACATTGCTACTATGCTTATAAAAATGGAAATGGCAAAGTATATCCGGAGCTATCCATTCGCTCTCCTAAAGTTGTTTATCCTGTATAAACTTTATACAGTATATGAGCATTGCCTCACACACTTTAGCGAATTACACTTTAGTATTTACCTGACCTGCAAGTTCTCTTATCTCTACAAGCTCAGGCAAGGCACGATTCATTTTAATAATTTTAAATTGATAGCCCTCTAACACAAACTCCTCTCCTTCCCGCAGGTTCATCGGGTTATGAAATAAAAGAAGGCCTGC
>DATCRE010000160.1:0-2631 GCA_036569145.1 Cyclobacteriaceae bacterium | reverse complement strand
ATAGAGCCTGATTTTTTCGAACGTTAGATTTCCAGAATTAAGCTTCTGTAAATGAATTGTTTTTCGATTGACTTTTACAGCTAGAATTTCATTCCCTCTGGAAAAATAATATTTCCTGTCAGCATCAATAACTACATAAGGTTTTCCAAGTGTAATGGTGGTTTGCGCATAATTGGAAACAACAACACAAAGCAAGGCAACGGTGAGAACGTAGTTCTTTAACATAGTATAGACAATCTTGAAATTTAAAATAAGTTAGAACATCACCTCAACTTCAACCTCAGGCATCTTCTTCATCTTCTTCACCATGTCATTGATAGGGTTTACTCTAAAACGACGTGAGAGCATTTCCAAATAAATGTTCTCATGCTCATCGCGAAGTTTTAAATAGAGTGGTGTGCTTCCGGTAAACTCAGTGCACACATCTTCAATTTTGCCAATCAGGTCCTTAGTGATGTCACTGGCATTAACGCGGAGTTGAACACCTTTAGTACGTTTCAGTCCAAGTTCGTTGAGCAAATCAATGTTTCGGATTTTTATTTCTACATTTTGTTGTCCCCAACTGTTTTTCACAACAGCACCTTCTATGAATAGGAACCATCCCAGGGCCATGTAAGTCTTGTACTTCAGATAATCTTCACTGAAGAGTACAAATGAATAGTTGCCTGTATAATCCTCCAACGTAAACTTGCCAAAAGGCTTTCCTGTCTTGGTAGTACGGTGTTCAACGGCAGAAACAATACCGCCAATTTTTATATCACGACCTAACATGGTTTCAAGCTCACCAAGCTGATTGCATGAGGCGTTACAAAAACTCTCCATCTCAAAGCGGAAAGAATCTAATGGATGTCCGGAGATGTAGATACCAACAACTTCTTTCTCCAGATTAAGTTTTTCTATTTCAGTATACGGTTCAATGTATTCTATTTTTGGTTTCGGCATAGCTGTGCCGCTATTGCCACCAAATAAACTTGCTTGTGCACTTTGTTCTTCTTGTTGTGTTCTTGCTGCGTACTTGATAGCTTTTTCAATCAGGCTTATATCGCCATCTTTAGCAAATACATACTGCTTGCGATGGATATCTTTAAAGCAATCAAACGCACCAGACAACGCAAGACATTCAAAAGTTTTCTTGTTGACAGAACGATTGCTTAATCGCTTAGCAAATTCAAACAGATCAGGGAATGGACCTTTGTGTTCACGCTCTGTGATTATAGCTTCAACGGCAGCGTCGCCTGCACCTTTAATGGCACCAAGTCCAAACCGTATCTCCCCACTCTTATTTACTTCGAAATAAATACCCGATTCATTTACGTGAGGACCTAGTACTTTAATACCTATACTGCGACATTCTTCAATGAAGAATGTTACGTTTTCAAGATTGCTCTGTGAGTGCGTTAATACCGCTGCCATATATTCTGCAGGGTAGTTTACTTTCAGGTATGCTGTATGATAAGCAACAAGCGAGTAGCACGTTGAATGCGATTTGTTAAAAGCATATTGTGCAAAGGCTTCCCAGTCAGTCCAGATTTTTTCGCAGATATCTTTAGCATGTCCGCGCTCGGCACAACCCTTGATGAATTTGTCTTTCATCTTATCGAGTACTGCTTTTTGCTTCTTACCCATAGCCTTACGCAGTACGTCGGCATCACCTTTACTGAAGCCTGCAAGACTTTGTGAAAGCAACATCACCTGCTCCTGATACACAGTGATACCATAAGTCTCTGCCAGATACTCTTCCATTTCGGGCAGATCGTATTTGATTGGTTCACGACCATGCTTACGATTGATGAACGCAGGGATGTATTCCATTGGGCCTGGTCTGTACAAGGCGTTCATGGCAATAAGATCTTCAAACTTATCGGGTTTTAATCCACGTAAGTGTTTTTGCATCCCCACACTTTCAAACTGGAACGTTCCCGTGGTTTCGCCGCGTTGAAAGAGCTGATAGGTTTTAGCGTCATCTAGGGGAATAGCATCAATATCAATATCAATTCCTTTACTCTTCTTTATATTTTTTAAAGTGGTTTTGATAATGGTAAGCGTTGTTAAACCGAGGAAGTCCATCTTAAGCATACCGGCACTTTCCACAACACTGTTATCAAACTGCGTTACCAGCATGTCTGAATCTTTGGCTGTAGATACAGGAACAAACTTGGTGAGATCATCAGGAGTAATAATTACACCACAGGCATGTGTTCCGGTATTACGAACGGAGCCTTCCAGAATAACAGCTTGTTGAAGTACCTGCGATTTTAGATCCGTTCCCTTCTTGATGTCGGCTAACTCTTTTACTTCTTTGAACGCATCATCAAGTGAAGTACCAGGCTTCTCCGGAATCATCTTTGCCAATAAGTTGGCATCCATTAACGGTAGTTCCATTACGCGAGCACAGTCTCGTATGGATGACTTCGCGGCCATCGTACCATACGTTATAATCTGTGCTACCTGGTTCTTACCATATTTATCGATAACGTACTTCAATACTTTGTCACGACCTTCATCGTCAAAGTCAATATCAATATCGGGAAGAGATACACGATCAGGATTTAAGAAACGCTCAAAAAGCAAATCATACTTAATGGGGTCGACATTGGTGATGCCAATAGCATAGGCAACAGCCGATCCGGC
>DATCRE010000159.1:0-6158 GCA_036569145.1 Cyclobacteriaceae bacterium | reverse complement strand
ATTAACTTTTAACGGATCATTTAACATGCGGCAATGGGAACAATTATTGGTAAATTGAAGTTTTACCACCTTAACCTTTGTTGCACTTGAACACTAACTATACGTATGCCTGAGCCAGGTCAGGATAGAAAGCTGGGACTTCTTCAAGCCACAGCAATTAACATGACTGACATGGTTGGCATTGGACCATTCATTACGTTGCCAATGGTAATCTGTACTATGAATGGTCCGTACTTTCTATATGCATGGCTGGTAGGCGCAGTATTGTCCATGATCGATGCTATGATCTGGAGTGAGTTAGGTGCAGCGTTTCCTCTGGCTGGCGGATCTTATAACTTTCTGAAAGAAACATATCGCAAGAGTGGGCTAGGTAAACTTATGAGTTTCCTGTTTGTATGGCAGACCATGATTCAGGCTCCGCTTGTTATTGCTTCGGCTGCCATTGGGTTTGCATCTTATTTCTCTTACATCATGCCACTTACTACACTCGGTTCGAAAATGATCAGTGGTAGTGTTGTGATCTGCGTTATACTGTTGCTGTTCAGAAAAATTGAAGACATCGGAAAAATAAGTGTGATTCTATGGATTGGTGTTATTGGCACCATGGCCTGGATTATTGGCGGTGGATTAATACATGGAAACTTTATAAGTCCCATCACTCATATTAACGATGGACTTAAGATAGATCAGACTTTTGCAGCGGCATTAGGTTTTGCCTCTGTAAAAAGTGTTTACAGTTATCTCGGATACTATAACGTGTGTCACCTCGGCGGTGAAATTGTAAACCCTTCTAAAAATATTCCACGCAGCATGTTTCTTTCTATCATAGGAATATTTGTGTTGTACATGTGTATGAACATTAGTATTGTGAGTGTTATACCCTGGCAACAAGCGAAGGATAGTGAATTTGTAATCAGCTTGTTTATGCAGCAACTGGCCGGACCAACGGCAGCGCACATCATCACGTGTCTTATTTTATTGGTTGCTTTTGCTTCTGTGTTCTCCGCTACACTTGGCTATAGTCGAATTCCGTATGCAGCTGCAAAGGATGGTGCTTTCTTTAAAGCATTTGCACGCGTGCATCCTACAGAACATTTTCCGTATGTATCGTTACTGGTATTGGGAGGCATCGCCTTTGCATTCAGTCTGTTTTTTAAATTGAGTGATGTAATCAGCGCTATTCTAGCCATGCGCATTCTTGTTCAGTTCATAGGCCAGGGTGTTGGATTGTTGCTGCTGCGAAAACAAAATCAACATGAGTTTCCTTACAAGATGCCATTCTTTCCATGGCCAGTGTTTATTGCCATCGCCATGTGGATTGCCATCCTCATTTCAACAGGTTACAAAATGGTGCTGGGAGGCTTGTTCGTGATTAGTCTGGGTGTAGTAGTTTATTACATCAAGAAGGCGCTTGAAAAGAAGTCGGCAGAGAATTCTTAAGGGCACAATCTTTCATCGAGATCAAATCGTAGAATTGACTCCCGCGGAGAAGGGCCGGGGAAGAGGCTAAACTTCAACACTAATCTTCTCACCAATTTGCTGACGCCACATAGCATAGTATAATCCCTTTTCAAGCAATAGCTCTTCGTGTTTACCCGCTTCAATAATGTTGCCTCGTTCAAGAACAAAAATTCTATCAGCATGCATAATGGTTGAAAGGCGATGAGCGATCAGAATGGTGATATGATCTTTGATTGTAGACACCTCACGAATTGTTTCTGTAATTTCTTCTTCGGTAATTGAATCCAATGAAGAAGTAGCCTCGTCAAAAACTAATATATCAGGTTGACGAAGTAACGCACGGGCAATGGATAGTCGCTGTTTCTCGCCGCCTGAAACTTTAACGCCACCTTCACCAATAACAGTATCCAGACCTTTATCAGCACGATCCAAAAGACTTTGACACGCAGCCTTTTGTAATACCATGAGGCAATCTTCATCAGTAGCATCGGGTCTTACAAATAATAAATTTTCGCGAATGGTGCCGGAGAACAATTGAGTGTCTTGCGTAACGAATCCAATTTTCTCGCGCAACTGATCGAGATTGATGTTAGTGCTTGAAATGCCATTATACAGTATCGTTCCATCTTTCGGCGGATACAATCCTACTAAAAGTTTTACCAGTGTAGTTTTACCAGAACCTGATGGACCAACGAAGGCAATAGTTTGCCCGTTGTGCGTAGCGAATGAAATTTCATTCAGTGCGTTGTTGCTGGCTGACTGATGTTTGAAGCCTACGTTATCAAACTTAAGTGTTCTTATTCTTCCTACCTGCTCAGGATGTTCAGGCTTAGCTTCTTTGGGAAGATTTAAAATCCTGTTAAAATTTATCAGTGATACTTCTGCTTCGCGATAAGCGATGATGACGTTACCCAACTCCTGGAGTGGATTAAATAAAAAGAAAGAATAAAATAAAAACGTGTAGTACTTGCCTGCCGAGAGCTCATTGTCAAAAATGAGAATCAACAAAATGACAACCATTACACTACGTACAAAATTTACTGTAGTACCCTGCAGGAAACTCATGCCTCTTACATACTTTACTTTTTTAAGTTCAAGGCCAAGAATTTTATAGGTTGTATTATTCAGACGTTCGATTTCCTGGTTAGCGAGACCAAGACTTTTTACCAATTCTATATTGCGTAACGACTCTGTGGTTGAACCGGCTAGTGAGGTGGTTTCTTTCACAATGCTTTTTTGAACTACTTTAATTTTTCTACTCAGCAGCCAGCTTGTAAATGCTATGATGGGAATAGCAGCAAAATAAACTAACGTGACTTTATAGCTTACAGCTAACGAGTAAATAATAACGAAAGTCATACCCACAATGCTCGCAAATAAAATGCTGACAAACGAAGTAATAAATTTTTCAGAGTCGGTTCGTACTTTTTGAAGGATCCCCAGTGTTTCCCCGCTGCGCTGATCTTCAAAAGTCTGATAGGGGAGTTCTAACGAATGCTTTAGTCCGTCGGCATACATTTTAGCGCCAAGCTTCTGAACTACAATGCTGGTGAAGTAGTCTTGCAGATTTTTAGCGATACGCGATACCATTGCCGCGCCAATAGCCAGACCTACTAATGACAATATACCCTTTATGAAGTCGGGGCGTGACAGGGTGTCTTTCTTCTCAATAAAGTTATCGACAATTTTACCAGTGATGTGCGGATCTAACAAAGAGAAGACCTGGCTGGTGGCGGCTAATAACAATGCGGCTGCAATGAGGCCTTTATAATTTTTTAAATAGTTGTATAGTATTTTCATTCGGTGGTTTGTAGAGTATGACTTCTTATTATTAGTGCTAATAACAGCACAACGTATAGAAAGATTTCAAAGTTTAAAAAGAAAACAAAGTATCATTTAGAGTGGCAATAAATGTTATCCAGCTGAGAAGGTTTATTTCTGTTTCGAGCAAAGTTAATGGCTTGAAAAATAGTATCATAACAAATTCATCAGCAGAAGAGTCTTTTCTGACTTCACGCTATTGTAAGGTTGTTTTTCAGTGCTCTATTTACATATATTTGAGAGTGGCATAATATGCATGTGTTGCAAGATAAGCCATTGCACCAGCTGTGTAGATTAGAATAGGTAATTTTAGAAATGGAAAATTCGACATCACAATCCCCCGCTCAGCCACTACTTGATTTCTTTGATCGTCTCCTTCCATTGAATGATGAAGAAAAACAACTCGTCACTTCTAAATTTTCTCCACACTTGTATCTAAAAAGACAATACGCTTTGCAGCATGGAGATATTTGCAAGTATTTTAATTTTGTTGTGCGCGGTTGTTTGAGACTTTACAAAGTTGATAATGAAGGCTCTTTCCATATACTTCAATTCGCTACTGAAAATTACTGGATACTTGATCTTGAAAGCTTCCATAAAGAAAAACCATCCGTTCTTAACATCGATGCAATAGAAGATACTGTAGTGTTACGCATTACCCGCGATGACCTGATTGATATTTATTTAAAAGCACCAAAGTTCAATCGCATTTTTCGTGTGTTGTTGGAGAATCATTTCATGCAGCAACAACAACGAATAGCACAGCTCTTTAGCTCTACGGCTGAAGAACGTTACCAGGCTTTCCTGGAGAGTTATCCTCATCTTCTTAATCGCATATCACAAGTGCAGATTGCTTCTTACCTTGGCGTTACACCTGAATTTCTGAGCCGTATTCGCAAGCGTATGACTAAAGAGTAAATCCACTCTTAATCTAGATCAATACTTTTTCTTAATCTTGATCATTGGCCAACCTTTTGAGTTGCTGTTGTTTTGTGTCTGTAAATATGTTCAACTAAAATTTTATAGTCATGTCAACAAACAAATCAAAAGTAGCCATCATTGGCGTTGGAAACATTGGAAAGGCCGTTGCCACTAACCTGGTAAAAGGAACCAGGCCTGTTATTCTCGCCAGCAGAAAGTTTGAAGATGCCAAGGCCTTAGCTCAACAATTAGGAAATTTAGCCACACCTATGGAAATATCTGCAGCTATTAAAGAAGCTGAGATCATCATATTTGCTGTTTGGTTCAGTTCAATAAAAGAACTGTTGCACCAACATGCTTCAGCATTGCAAGGAAAGATCATCGTTGATCCGTCTAATCCTATTGCGCCCGATGGCAAAGGAGGTTTTGTAAAAGTAATTGGTGAGAAAGAATCTGCAGGAGAAATTCTTTTAGCCTTGTTACCCAACGTAGCAAAATTTGTTAAAGCATTTGGAACATTGGGTGCAGCATCATTATCAAGTGCTGCAAACAGAAAGACTGAACGTGCTGTATTATTTTATGCAACCAATGATGCCAGCTTAAATAAAATCGTAGATGAGTTGATTCACGATTCTGGTTTTGATTCTCTGCGCATTGGCAATATAGATCAGTCGATACGGTTAGAAGTTTTCGGAGAACTTCATGAGTTCGGCGCGCTTGGTAAAACCGTTACGTTATCGGAGATGAAAGAGAAAGTGTAGTTGATAGATTTCGAATACATAATACGTCTCAGGTTTGTTCTATTACAGATCTGAGATGTTTTTTTATGTTCATCATAAGAAGGTAATAAGTAGTATGAATCCATTATCTGGTTTAATGTCATAGCTCACAGGCTATGACAGATGCTTCTATAAACACCATCATTACGGGTATGAATGGCTGTACTTTAAACAAGAAATTTTATAACTTCACATGCCGTAAAAGTCTTATAACAAAGAGACATTAAGCCCTCATAAAGATGACTTCACTTCATGTTTTATTTGCTGATGATCACCGCCTGTTCAGGAAAGGTGTTATTGCCGCGTTGAAAGAACTTCGTCCGCAGTGGTCTTATTATGAAGCAGAAAACGGACAGGATGCGATAAACATGATTGCCAGCCAATCTATAAACATAGTATTACTCGATGTTTCCATGCCCGTGATGGATGGCCAGGAAACATGTCGCAAGATTAAACAGGAATATCCTGATTTGCCTGTTATTATGCTTACCATGTATGAAGAGAATTCTCTCATCCTTCACCTCCTGCAGTTTGGTATAAACGGATATCTCCTCAAGAATACCGATCCTGAAAAAGTAGTTGAAGCGATTGAAGTAGTGATGAAAAGTGGTCGTTATGTTACCGACCGTATGATCAAGGCTATGGAAACTTCAGTTGGCGTAGTGCCCGAGAAGAAAGTTCGCCTTGATCTCACACCGCGCGATAAAGAGATTATCAACTTTCTCTGTCGTGGTTTGAGTACTAAGGCCATTGCCAGCCACATGCACCTTACCGAGACCAGTGTTGAGAGTTATCGTAAAGACCTTATGCAAAAAACCTGCACGCGCAATGTGGCAGAATTAATTTCATTCGCTCATCGCACAGGCTTATTATCCATTTAGTCCGGAAACCGGGTATCCTGTAATTCTGCTTTCGTAGAATCGATCTTCCGTCATTGACTTCCTCATGATTTGGACTGAATTTTCATAACCAATTCACAACAGATTATAACAGATGACAAAAGATGACACGTTGCTTTGTCCAGCTTCTTCAGGTACAGAAGGCAGCTTGCTATTTGCTGTCATCCAAAATAATAGAAGAGTAACAATGCTGGAGACTCCATTATCGGTCGACAATGCTTTTATTGAAGTTGCTGAAAAGTCGGGTCCGCTAGAGAAGCGATTTCGTTTTGCCGAT
>DATCRE010000158.1:0-3862 GCA_036569145.1 Cyclobacteriaceae bacterium | reverse complement strand
CCACATAGGGTTCAGGGATGGCATCTGTCGGACAAGCATCCATACATGCCGTGCATGTGCCGCAGAAATCTTTAACAGGACTGTCGTAGTTTAAATCCAGATCGATGATTAATTCAGCGAGGAAAAAAAAACTCCCCATCTGCTTATTTAAGAGCAAAGAATTTTTTCCTATCCAGCCAATACCGCTTCGTTTGGCCCACGCTCTTTCCATTACAGGAGCAGAGTCAACAAAAGCACGACCTTGCACTTCGCCAATCTCGCGTTGAATATCATCAAGCAATATTTTGAGTTTATCCTTTACTACGAAGTGATAGTCTTCTCCATAGGCATATTTGGCTACTTTAAATTCGTTAGGCTGTTCTAAGTTTTGTTGTGGATAATAATTGTAGATTAGACTAACAACAGATTTTGCACCGGGCACCAGCAATGTAGGGTCTAAACGTTTATCAAAATGATTTTCGAGATAACTCATTTTGCCCTGGTAATTTCGCTTTAACCATGCCTCTAATTTAGGAGCTTCGTCAGCCAGAAATTCTGCTTTAGAAATTCCACAAAAACTAAAGCCAAGTTCTATGGCTCTGGTTTTTATGAAAGCAGTTGATTTTTCTTTCTGCATAACGACAGCTACTTAGTACGATTGATCCATCAAAACATCTAACAATCTAATTTGATTACGAGCCCGTATCAGATTTTGTTTGGGATAAGTGGTTTGATAATATACATCGCCCTCCAGAAAATCAGTAAGCATACGCAATGCCATAATGTAGGTCATCATCATACCAGCAAAAGGGAAAAGCGTTTTTTCAGTTTCATTGAGCTTCTCATCCATTTGCTCATGGTAAGCAGAGACAAGCGCATCATAAATTGATTTTCGAAATACAACTTTCGATAAATCTTTTTCTTCTTCATTCACCGGACTCACAAATGTTCTGATCATATCACCGAGGTCATAAATGAAATAGCCTGGCATCAGCGTGTCAAGATCAATAACACAGATAGCTTTTCTGGTAATAGCGTTGAATAGAATATTATTGATCTTGGTATCGTTGTGTGTGATGCGAAGTTGGAGAACACCTAAGCTTATAAGTTTGTTATATTGATCGACAAGATGTTTATAAGAGAGACACTTGCTTACTGTTTCAGCAGCCTCGTTCATCCTCTCTGATGTTGTATTTTTCAAAGCATGCTCAAATTGCTGGTAACGCCAGTTCAGGTCATGAAATTGATTAATGGTTGGACTAAATAGCTTAAGAGAAACTCCATCTAAATAATTAGTGAGGCGTGCAAATTCTGTTGCTGCGCTAAAGGCTTCATCGGCGTGAGCAACTTCATCAATCGTAATGGAGTTTTCAATGAATGGAAATAAACGCCAGGGGAATCCTTCATCATCATAAGCCATTTCTTTTCCATCAATTGTTTGTATGCACGAAAGAAAAAGATATTCCGGGTGATGATGTTTTAAATATGTTGAAGCTTCACGAATGTTCGAAGCAATTATATGGGGTTGCTTAAATACATTCTTATTGATGCGTTGCAAAATATAACTAACAGACCCTGTAAGTTTATAAGTAGCATGGATATAACCTGAACCTGTGCGGCTTATACTAAAGTGTGCCGGATTGAGACCAAATGATGGTAGAATAATGTCAGGATGCATATCGGAAAAGTACTACTTCCCGACACGCTTGTCAACCCCAGAGATTTTCAGGATACTCACCTTTAGCTACAAGATCTTTGATTTTACCAGAGACTTCGTCCTTATCGTCTTTATAAGTCACACCAAACCAGATGTTACCACCTCCCAAAACTTTTACTTTGCCTATGTTACGATGGATAACTTCGTTTACAATAAGCGGAATGTAAAATTCTGATTTAAGATTCTCATGACTGGTCTCCAAAAATTCTGTAAACATGCTATCAGCCAACGTAAATACTGAAGGATGAAAACCCCAGAAGTTCATAGAGGTCGGTGCATTGGGATCTAAAACTCTGTCGCCTTCTGGCTCTTTTGAAATAATCTTATCGTTTTCTTTTACAATGACTGTCCGCTCAACAACAGTTTTTAAAAAACCTTGACTATCTTTTTCGCCGACACCGCGGGAAACACTTCCATGCTCAGAAAGCACTTTGCTTAATGTAAAACCTACCATGGCATGCGCACCACTGGTGTCATTAGCAAAATAGTTAGCAATAGATTCAAAGGCATCTTTGCCGTAGAAGTCATCTGCATTGATAGCAACGAAAGGCTCGTTGATAACATCTTTAGCACAAAGTACAGCGTGGCCTGTGCCATAAGGTTTTACGCGATCAGCATGCTGATATTGCTTCGGTACTAACTTATCTAATGATTGTACTACAAACTCAGCTTCGATTTTTCCCTTGAGCTTCGGCAAAAACTTTTCCTTTACGGTTTCAAGAATTTCTTCACGAACAATGAAAACAACTTTTGTAAAGCCAGCTCTGATAGCATCATAGAGAGAATAATCCATAATGGTTTCGCCACATGGCCCGAAGCCATCAATCTGCTTGATACCACCATAACGACTTCCGATGCCTGCTGCCAGAACTAATAACGTTATATTATTCTTCTTTGATGAGTTGCTCATGTACTGTGAATTGTAACTTGCCTTTAATGTAAAGGCTGCAAAAATAGTATTTTATATAATATAGTGTGCGAGCTAACACGCAAACTTAAATCTTTTTGACGATTCAGAAATCCAGTAAGCTCTCAATAGAATAATTTGGCCGTACACAAGGCTGTTATGATTGATTCAACAGTTGTTCGATGCGTTGTTTTACTAACGCTTCACGTTCTTCCCAACTGCCCTTTATAGTTTGATAAGGTATATTTCTTATTTCTAATGCTGACTTGAACAAGTTGAACATCTCCTGGCGTTTGCTGCCTAAATCTCGCAAGCCATCTTCAACCCAGGGCACGTCAATCTCAAAGAGAAAGTAATGATCGTACGTAATTTGTTTTTCCAGATGGTAGAGAATTTGAGGTACTTCATTCAAATAGATTTTTGAATATATCTGTGTGGTGATAAGATCGGTATCACAACATAAAATCTTATTGGCAGTTTTTACTTTTTCAAAAACACGTTGTGTCTGAGCATTGCCAATGCGTATAATATCTTCAACAGAAAATTCATTTGTAGTAATGAATTCGCGGGCGACTTCTGGCACATATTCAGTTTCAAACATGTTAGCCATGTGTTTTGCCATGGTTGACTTACCTGTACTTTCCGGACCGTAGAAGCAAATCTTTTTCACAAAGTAAGGACGAACAACAGCGGGGATGAAGTTCCAATACTTAAATGGATTCTTTCTGACCAATGTGCCCGACACTGGAAAATTTGTACGCGACAAATCAAAAAGTTTATGCCCGATGCCAAGTTCACGAGCAAAGGGTTCTCCATATTCTTCAGAACTGAAAATGCAATCAACAGGAGGGAATCGTCTCTTTATAAATGCAGCCCAACGTTGAATTCTTTCTGATAGAGGTAATGACTCGTTGTCAAAATCATCAAGCGAAATTTCAGCTTTTACGTTTGGTTTATTTTTTATCAATTCTTTTAACCACTCGAAGCGAAGTTGCCAATCAATAGGATCGGCCAACGTATAGCTCATCGAAACAATTAATTCATCGCACTGAGATGCGGCAAAATCAATTAACGCTAAATGACCTGCGTGTATAGGGAGAAATTTTCCAATGACTAATCCACGTTTCATACATTGGAAGTTTGATAGCTTTTATATTCTTTGATCCAGTTCCAAAGACCAAAAGCAGCGAGGATGGTGAAGACAAAATATTCTACACCAAAAAATTTTGCTCCCTTTAAAAAATATAAATAGGTAGCAA
>DATCRE010000157.1:0-2083 GCA_036569145.1 Cyclobacteriaceae bacterium | reverse complement strand
CTGAATTATTGTTGAAAATGGAAGAAAAGATACAGGCCTTGCTAAATGAAATAGCGCAACACTCAAGCACCGACAAAGCTGGTCTTGAAGCGTTTCGTATGAAATTCATAAGCAAAAAAGGGGCCTTGAGTGACTTGTTTGAAGAATTGAAACAAGTGCCGGTTGAGTTAAAAAAGACTGTTGGCCAAAACTTAAACAAACTAAAACAAGCAGCTGAAGCCAAGTTTGCCGAACTTAATGAGCAGCTTGAAAACAATACGCAATCAGGTGACAGTGGCCTTGATCTCACATTACCTCCGGTGGCCAATAAGGTTGGTAATCTTCATCCGCTAACACAGACTAAAGCACGTATCATCGAAATTTTTGAACGACTTGGCTTTAATGTAGCCGACGGACCTGAACTGGAAGATGACTGGCATAATTTCTCCGCATTGAACTTTCCTGAGAATCACCCTGCACGTGAAATGCAGGATACGTTCTTCATTGAAAAAAATCCTGACATATTATTGCGTACTCACACATCGAACGTCCAGATACGCATGATGGAAAAGCAGAAGCCTCCCATCAGAGCAATCATGCCCGGACGTGTTTATCGCAATGAAGCTATCTCAGCTCGTGCGCATTGTTTCTTCCACCAGGTTGAAGGCTTATACATTGATAAAAATGTTGGCTTTGCAGATCTCAAGCAGACGTTATACCATTTCGCTAAGGAGATGTATGGAAAGGATATTAAAATACGATTCAGACCATCTTATTTTCCTTTTACAGAGCCCAGTGCAGAGATTGATATTAGTTGCCTGATTTGTAAAGGTAAGGGCTGTAATGTATGCAAATACTCCGGATGGGTAGAGATTGGTGGTTCAGGTATGGTGCATCCTAACGTATTGAAAAGTTGTAATATAGATCCTGAAGAATACACAGGCTTTGCCTTTGGAATGGGTATCGAGCGCGTTACGATGTTGCGTTATTCCATTAACGATTTACGTTTGTTTTCAGAAAATGATGTCAGGTTTCTCCGTCAATTTAATTCGGTAATATGATACCAAGCCCCATTCAGCGAATAGGTATTATTGGCGCTGGCACGATGGGGCAAGGCATAGCACAAGTATGCGCATTGGCGGGCTATGAAGTTTTGTTGTATGATACACAGTATGAAATTATCAGCAGCGGAAAGACATCCATCACTAAAAATCTGGATGCTTCAATTGAGAAAAATAAGATTACGCCAGAGCAAAAGACAAAGGCACTCTCTCTCATTTCATCCGTTAGTGATTTCCGACAACTACAAGTTGACTTAGCGATAGAAGCCGTTTCAGAAAAACTTGAAATCAAACAGAAAATATTTGTTGAGCTTGAAAAGATCAACGCTAAGGATTGTCTTTTACTTACAAACACTTCGTCTATTTCCATAACTCAGATTGGATCAGTTTTAAAACATCAGGGTCGCTTTGCAGGCCTGCACTTTTTTAATCCAGCACCCGCAATGAAGTTAGTGGAGATTATTAAAGGTGTTTCAACCGAAGAACAAACTATAAATTCTTTAAAGACTTTTTCTGAAAGCCTGGGTAAGATAAGTGTTGTGGCGAAAGATTCACCCGGCTTTATTGCCAACAGAGTAGCACGTCATTATTATCTCGAAGCACTCAAGCTCTTGGAAGAAGGTGTCTCAGACATTGAGACAATCGACAAACTTCTTAAAGCCAGTGGTTTTAAAATGGGTCCGTTTGAACTGATGGACTTTATTGGTTTAGATATTAACCTGGCTGTAACTCAATCCGTTTACCAGGCCTTTAATCAAGACTCAAGGTTCAGACCAAATTATATACAGCAGCAAAAAGTAGATGCTGGTCTTTTGGGTAAAAAATCAGGGAAAGGTTTTTATAACTACGAAGAATAATTTACATACCGTTAAAGAAATTAAATTAAATCTTTAACATAATGCGGGTCTGCATCAAAATGCTAACGATTTGATTTTCAATTAAAGGAGTAGTTAGTACAAAAAAAGATAACCCCGTTTTTTTCAAATACTGAAAAGAACGGGGTTTTTGATAATTTGCTGTCGCCACAACACACAAAATTATCT
>DATCRE010000156.1:0-2771 GCA_036569145.1 Cyclobacteriaceae bacterium | reverse complement strand
GACCAGGCCACATTGTACACTGACTTTCTCGACTTCGACAGGCCGAAGAATGAAGCAACGTATTTCAATGGTGGAAAATTGGTAGACTCCATCAACGTATTAACCAGCAACAAAGGATATTATGATCTGAATACCAACATGGCTTCTTTCAAAAAGAAGGTTGAAGTGAAAAATCCTGATTATACGATGTTGTCTGACAGCTTGCAGTACAATTCAAAAACCAAAGTCATTTTCTTTCGCACCAATACCACTGTAATAAAAAAAGACAGCAGCCAGGCCGACTACCAGAGTGGTTCGTACGATACTAAAACCCAACGGTCTGACCTCAACAGTGGTGTGGCCGAGAACCTCGATTATAAAATTGTAGGCAAGAGTTACGACCTGGATGACTTCAGAAAAATATATAAGATCAGAGGTGATGTTGTGATGACATCGAAAAAAGAAAACATGCTTATCTATGGGCAGGCTTCTGATGCCTACAAGTTGAAAGGCATATCGAAGATTTATAACAATGCCTACATCGCTAAAGTCTCCGACGAAGGCGACACACTTTTTATACGCGCTGATACGTTGGTTGCCATCGACAATGTTGATCCTGCCAAGAAAAGATTGCTGGCCTATCATAATGTGAAAATTTTTAAAAAGGATCTTCAGGGCATTGCCGATTCGTTGGAATATCGTTCAGCAGATTCAACCATCTTCTTCTATGGCAGCCCTGCACTATGGACGGAAGGCAACCAGATGACGGCTGACTCCATTCACATGTTAATCAAGAAGAATACCATTGATAAAATCTTCATGGTTACTAACTGCTTTGTTATTTCGAAAGACACGCTCATAAATTACAACCAGATAAAAGGACGACGTATGACAGCCGAGTTCGCCAACAAGAAAATAAGGCGTGTGGTGGTTGAAGGCAATGGTGAAAGCATCTACTACGCTCTCGACGATAAAAATTTCTCCCTCATGGGCATGAATAAGATTATTTGCAGTAACATAACAATCCGTTTTAAGGAAGGAAAAGTTAACAACCTGAGTTTTTACAAAAAGCCGGAGGCGAGTTTTATTCCTCCACACGAGCTCAAGGAAGAAGACAAAACTTTAAAGGGTTTCATCTGGATGGAGAAAGAACGCCCTACAAAAGAAGAAGTTATTGGCATTTCGAAAGACACAAGCCCAAAGTAAGCCTCCACTAACGATAAAGATGTTATTTTAGTATTAAACCTTATAAAAACCTGTAGGTTTTTTTGCTACCATCGCCTAAAAAGTTTAACTTTTCTAAAGCGTCATTACAAGTGTCGTTTTTGAAGACATGAAGTACCTCTGGTTGGCTAGCTTTATTTTAATAACAACCACCTTGTTTGGCCAAGGCTTTGAAATATCTGGCTTACAGGAAATCTATCGCGGTAATGTTGGCGAGGTCATTAAAGCCCCGCTGAAATTCAAGAACACTACTGATAAAACCATCACTCTTGTTATTCGCAAGGTAAATGCCCAGATTGGAGCAACTCAAAAAAACTATTACTGCCTCGATAACAATTGCCTCGATCAAAAGTATGATGACATTCTTTTAAAAGTTGAACCGGGCCAAACACTATCATCATTGCAGATCACCCTTGAAGGGGGACTGGCAGCCAATGAAAGCGTGATTAAATACATCGTCTATAACAAGCAGACTCCGAACGACTTCACTGAATTTGATATTAACTTTTCTGTTGAGGAAAAAGCGGTCAAACAAAGTATCTATGCTTCGCACCACATAACGCTGCACGACGTCTACCCTAACCCGGTAAGCGATTATGCCTATGTTGATTACAAAATACTGGGTGATCGCACCAAAGCCCGAATTATCATTCATAACATTTTAGGAAATTCAGTGGGTGAATATGACCTGCCTGTTGCCGAAAGTAGAATTAAAATCAGAACGGAAGAACTTAACGCTGGCATTTATTTCTACACTCTGTATATTGACAATGAAGGTGTTATGACCAGAAAATTAGTCGTTAAGAATTAATCAGCTTTTAAAATCCAGCCTGTCATCATAATTTCTGACCTTTAAGTAACATTTTTCGCATTTTTGTAGTCTTACATGCAACTATTCGACATATCAGAAGTATCTATATAGTAACCCTCTAAAACTAATTCTAAAAATTATGGCTATCCTAGACTCACTCTTCAGCAAAAAGAAAAAGAAGATTCAGGCAAAATGCCCGATTACTAAGGAGCAGATTGAAACCGGATTTGGATACCTGCTTACTACCGCACAAATCGTCGCTTCCAAAAAGTATTGGGACATGATTATGACTGAACCCGAAACGTTATCTTATACTGTATCGCACTTTAAAAATCAATCATTAGGCACGCAGATGCGTAATATGATTTTCGAAAAGTATAGCGAGATCAGCAAACCCTGGATCATCTCTGACTCGTGCATAAATCTATTTGAAGGTATCGATAAACAATCAGCCAGAGAAAATGCAAAGAAGTGGTGGGAGAATGAAGGAAATTACATCCCTGAGAGCACCGGCAAAGCATCTGAAACACTTGACGCTCAAACATTCAAAACATGGAAGGATTATGCTGTGCTTGAAGCGGGGAGAGCAAGGGTAACAGTTTAATGCTAGTCATTAGGGTCTGCATCAAAATGCTAACGATTTGATTTTCAATTAAAGGAGTAGTTAGTACAAAAAAAGATAACCCCGTTTTTTTCAAATACTGAAAAGAACGGGGTTTTTGATAATTTGCTGTCGCCACAACACACAAAATTATCT
>DATCRE010000155.1:0-17765 GCA_036569145.1 Cyclobacteriaceae bacterium | reverse complement strand
TTTAAACAGCAGGCTTCTCAATCCTGGTTTTGAAATCAAATGCATACGCTGATGGTCCGTTATCCTGCAAATGTTTCAAACGTTCCTTCGCTTCATCAACGGTTGGCAAATGCCCGGCAGGTATCCACCAAAGAACGCTTATGGGTTTACCCATCGATTCAAACCAGCTTCTACGTTTCTTAAGTACTTCAACATGACGGCCTTTGTAGGTAAAGGCTTCCAGGTGTTCTACTGTTTCCCATACTGACATGTTGATTATTATGCGCTCATCATCGTATGGATGTAACGATGTAGCATTGTTGTTTTCTTCTTTAAATCGCCATACAAAGCCTTCACTGTTTTCAGCGAGTGTATTCACTTCATCAAGTTGTGCTACAAAATCACTCATCACCGGATCATTCATGTCTACACCTGCAATTCTTCCAATATTAATTTGAGCTAAGTGCCAATTACTCATGCAATACGTTTTTAAAGTGTTCTAACAATTCTAACAATAAATTTTGTGATCTTAAACGATGCTAATAAAAAGAGGTTGCCCTGGCAAAGACAACCTCTTCTTTACTATTAAAGATTATATATTAATGGAATTTAGATATTCTTTTAGTTATTACTTTTCCATCAACAATCACCCTGAGTAGATACAAGCCATTGTTCAAATCTGCACCTATTGTATAATCGGTGTTTCGTTTTAAATCCGTATGATTTTCAATCTGGGCTCCATTGATGTGAATGATGCTGGCCTGATATACTGGATCACTCTCAACACCGGAAACACGCAGTGTAAAATTCGTTGTGAATGGATTGGGAAACTGAGTCATTGATATTCCAGTATATTCACTTTCATCTGAGAAATTTTGCTTAGCCAACAAAGGACATGGACTCTCGTCGTCAGATTGATCTATGGCAAAAAGTTCTCTGCCATACGTTGCCGAGTTCATACTGAAATACAATTTAGTACCCGATGTAGCAAGATTAAATGGATAGCCTTCTGTTGTAATTCTATAAGTACCACATGCTGTACCATCAGACCTGAATAAAACTGGTTGATTGGAAATATCGGTAAAATACAAAACGTGATTTAAGATTGCAGGATTACCAGGGTATGTCGTGATGTTTAAATCTGCTGCCTTCATGGTTCCGCTGGTTGTTCCATCACTAACCCAAAGCTCAAATAAATTTGTTGATCTATAATTATTTACAGTTAGGTACAGTTTATCATCCATTGCAGACAGGAAAGAAATAATTTCATCCGTTGCATAAATATCATGAACCTTTGTAACCACGCCTACTGAATCCATTTTCCACAAAGCATTGTTATTAGGAATTGATGTATTATACCCTACAAAATATAACGCATTATTCATCACTTTCATTTCAAGCACTTTCAGTGGTGCAATATCAGGAACGACTATTGTTCCCGCTGAGGTTCCGTCGGTTTTCCACAGTGTAGAATGCCCATTGGAATCATCTTGTTTTATGAAATACAAAACATCTTTAAAGTTTGTATATCCAAAGAATACACTTCTATCTATGCCGGGGGTAATATCTTTTACCATGGAAGTTCCCGACTCGGTACCATCACTTTTCCAAAGTTCCACACCATGAATGCCATCATCTGCTATAAAAAATAAATTATTCCCTGCAGGTGTGAAGTAAGCAGGAAAACTTCCCGGATTATGCGGACCTGTGACATTAATATCTTTTACTAATGCTGTTCCCGTCAACGTACCATCAGTCTTCCATAACTCAACACCATTCTGTTGTGTTAATGCGCTAAAGTATAATTGGCCTTGAAAAGAAGTTAACTCCGTTGGATGATTACTGTCATATCCAAAATCATGAAGCATTGTTGTTCCTCCTTCCGTCCCATCACTCTTCCAGAGCTGGCTGCGATAACTGTTATTAACAGAACCAATAAGCATTGAATTATATTCTTTCAGCTCATATATCTGAACGAAATCTTTAATAAGGGATGTGCCTGTTTCTGATCCGTCGCTCTTCCATATACCCTGATATCCCTGCGCATTGATGGCGCCAAAAAAAAGTTCGCCATTAACATTTGTTAATTCAACAGGATTACTATCACTTGTTATACTATTTAATCCAAAGACTACAGCTGTACCATTTGGTGTTCCGTCAGATCTAACAATAGCAGGAGCTTGTTCGACGTTGTTGTTACCAGCAAAATAAATTCCATTGCCAACTTTTGTTATATAGGTCAGTAAGGGATATCCTTGTTCATTATGTCCTGCCTTAGTAACGAATAAAACTCCCGATGCACTAATTTTATAGATGTCTCTGTCGGTATAGGAATTATCAACCACGTACAAGTCATTGTTCACAACCGCTAACTCTTTTCGTTCATAAAAATCGTCAGTCTCAAAAACTTTTACTGTACCTTGAGCTGTTCCATTTGTTCTGTACACTGTGCGACCGAGTATAAAATAGAATGTGCCGTTAACATTTGCAGTTCCGTTGATCCATGTGTATCCATTATTTTTACCAGCAACGATATCAATAACCATTGAAGTGCCTTCGGCCGTTCCATCACTTTTCCAAAGTTCAAAACCGTGAACGCCATCATTGGCACGAAAATATAATGTACCGTTGACATCAATAAAGTTAGATGGAAAACTGCTGGTAAGTCCAGGCCGGATATCTTTTACAAGGGTCGTACCCAATTCAGTTCCATCACTTTTCCAAAGCTCCTGACCGTTGATATCATCATCGGCCATAAAATAAAAAATGCCATTGGATACGGTTAAACTATTGGGTGAGCTGCTGAGTTTACCTGCACGAATATCTTTAAATACATACGTGCCTGCTGCGCTTCCATCGCTTTGCCAAATTTCATATCCGTTAGATCCATTGTTTGCAACAAAGAATAATGAATTGTTAAAGCTGATCATATCGCGGCAATTACAGCTGCCAGAACCTTTCATAACATCTTTTACGAGTACAGTGCCGGAAGAGGTGCCATCTGTTTTCCAAAGCTCTCTTCCTTTCTTACCATCCGAGGCGATAAAATAGGCAGTACCGTTAACATCTACGAATGAACTGGGATCGCTACCATTGGCTCCAGACGTAATGTCTTTGACCAACACAGTACCGGATGGAGTGCCGTCACTCGTCCATAATTCATTACCATTCAGGCTATCATTTGCTACGATAAAGAGTTTCGCAGAAACATATTTAAGTGCGGAGATGCTCTTGAACTTTTTTATACGGATGGTACCAACCGCTGTACCGTCTGTTTTCCAAAGTTCTTTATTGTTAGAAGTAAAGTAGAGTGATCCGTTAACGTCAGTTAAATTCTGAAATTCATTTCCCGAGATATAAGGAAGACTATTGATGTCTTTTACGAGATGAACCTGTGCAAAGCTGGCATTGACAAGAAAGCAAAGAACTAAAGGCAGTTGCCTTGGATTTGTGATAAGTATTAGACATGAGTCTAGTAACTTAAGGGGTAGTTTTTTTTTCATAGTTAAATTAAAGGGTTAGACAATGATTCTTTAAAGTAACCAAAATTAAAACCTTTATCAATGAATATAATTATGCAGGGATCAACTTTATTATAAATGGAAATATTCAATTGTGATAAATACATTTATACAGGTTCTAAGAACAACATGTTGTATACTTTTCTCTACATCATTGTAATCTACTGTTGAATTGTCAGGACAAATTATATTTCAATACACATGTCATATCATCAGTTCCTTATAAACATGAAAGGGACCTCTTAAGTCCCTTTCACTTTATTTAACAATTAAGAAGTGTCACCCGATGGATTTTCCTTCCTGTATTTTTCCGGTTAGTGAAGGATAAGCGGTTTTAGAAATGGTTTTACAAACTTATTTTGTGATCTGAATAACTTCTTTGTAGTCCTCAGAGAATTCGCCATCAACCTCAACGGAAATAGTGTAAGTGCCAGTTGTAAAATCCGAAGGCAATACATAAGTAACGCTAGTGCCGTCGGCATTGGCTATACCACTTCGCACTTGTGTTACACCACTTGTAAATGGAACGAAATCAATATTAGTAGCTACTCCCTTCTTTTTAAGATTCGTTCCTGTTATGGTGATCGTTTCGCCAAGCTTGTAGCTTGTTTTATCGAGTGATGTAATAACCGGAGTATTCGCAGGAACCTGAACGGTTACTTGCTTATCGTTATAAAATGATTCCTTGTCATTTGATGTTACGCTCAATGTATAATTACCGGCGTCAGTTGATTCCGGAACGGTTACTTCTATCGAAGTAGTTGATTCTGAAACTACATCCAACACTACAACTTTTGAATTAGCTGAAAGATGCACGATGTTTCCTGACGCCTGAAAATATGCTCCCGAAATAACAATGTTTGTACCTCTCACTACAGTTGTTTTATCAAGACTGTTTATTTCTGGTGCATGTTTTTCTACTGTAAATGTTTCATCCATTTCTTTGGACTCCAGCGCTTTAAATACTCTTATCTTATAAGAACCAAGGACCTGATCAGCTGGAATTTTAACCAGTATGGTTTTTGAATCAGGAACGTTGTTGGCCTGCAACGTTGTTGTAGCACTTGTTGATACATTGGTTAAAACAATTTTTGTATCGGCAACTGTTCCAAAGTTTGTTCCATAAATTACAACAACTCCATCTTGCTGAAGATTAGTATAAAGAGGTTTACTTAACGTAAAGCTAACTTCTGTACTTACTGTTACGGTAACGGTATATGTCTGTGTTGTACCATCTTCCGCAGTCACAGTGTATACAACTGAATTTGTAAAATCCTGGGCTACACCAGACGCGGGAGCAACCGTTGCCTTCTCTGAAATTTCAATAGCGGGTATAAGCGATGTTACTACCGTTCCATTAGGCACAGTTATGCTGATCTTTTTATCAGAGTCAGTAATTGTACCTGTGGCTTCAGGATTTGTAATTTTAAAAGACGTGATAACTTTAGCGGCGCTTTTCACTGGCGCAGGATCATCTTTGGTGCCGCAAGCAAATGCTGTTAAAAGAATAAAAAGTAGGTAATAGGAATTCTTCCATGTTTTCATTGGACTCTTATAGTTTAAATGTTCCGCAAACATAAAAAACAATATCAACGGTCAAAATGACTTGCAAACGATCAACTGCTTACACATCACAACATTGATGTAAGAGTAAAACTGAATTTTTAATCAATAATAAGAGTCTATATGAATTTTATGGGGATGATTTTTCAACACTAATCCTTTTTGAGTATTGATCTGGTGGTAATATTATTTTATAAAGGATGATTGCAAATTTTTATAGATCAATCGGCAATCATCCTTAAAAGTACTACGATACTTTCTTAAACACGGCGCTGGCGTTATGTCCGCCAAATCCAAATGTATTACTCAAAGCTACATTTACTTTCTTCTTGAACTTTTGTCCAATAACAAGATTAAGACCTTGAGGCATTTCAGGATCTACCGTTTTTGTATTAATGGTTGGAGGAATGATATCCTCATGAATTGCTTTTATACTAATGAGCGCTTCTATTGCTCCTGCTCCACCAAGCAAGTGACCTGTAGCAGATTTTGTCGCACTCAGGTGAAGATGATCTGGCTTTTCACCAAAGAGTTTAATAACAGCTTTCATCTCACTTAAATCACCTACAGGTGTTGATGTAGCATGGGGATTTAAGTAATCTACATCGCTTGGTTTCAATCCTGCATCTTCCAGCGCCCAGCGCATGCCCAACATAGCTCCAAGTCCTTCAGGATGTGTCGCTGTAAGATGATATGCATCGGCGGACATACCACCGCCTGCTACTTCAGCATAAATTTTTGCACCACGTGCCTTGGCATGTTCATATTCTTCTAGTACCAACGCGCATCCACCTTCACCCATCACAAAACCATCACGATCAACATCAAATGGTCGTGATGCTGTTGATGGATCATCGTTACGGGTTGATAATGCTTTCATTGCACCAAACCCTCCGATACCCGCTTCATTTACTGCCGCTTCAGAACCTCCGGTCACAATTACATCTGCTTTGCCCCAACGTATGTAATTCATGGCATCAATGATTGCTGTTGTTGAAGTTGCACAAGCCGATACCGTTGTGAAGTTCGGCCCCATAAATCCATATTTTATAGAAATCCAGCCTGAAGCAATGTCAACAATAACTTTGGGTATGAAATAAGGATTGATACGCGGTGTGCCATCGCCCCTGCCAAATTCTATCATCTCTTGTTGAAATGTATGAAAGCCACCGTTGCCTGAACCCCAGATTACACCAACACGTGTTTTGTCAAGTTTTTCCATATCAAAGGCTGCATCATTGATCGCTTCAGTTGCTGTTACTAATGCATATTGAGCAAATGGATCAAGTTTTTTTACTTCGGTTTTTTCGAAGTGATTGAGCGGATCATATCCTTTCACTTCGCAGGCAAACTTGGTTTTAAATTTAGTGGTATCAAACTTTGTAATAAGAGCTGCTCCGCTCTTTCCTTCAATGAGGTTATTCCAAAACTCCGGGGCTGTATTCCCCAACGGGGTAAGCGCTCCTAATCCGGTAACAACTACTCTTCTTTGGTTCATGGTTATATACTGATTTGTTCAACAATACTTTTACAATGACGCACTACAATATCCATTGGCTCGCGCGATCGCTCTATGCGCGAGAAAACTATGGCACCCTCTACGGAACAAAAAAAAGAATATGCCAGCTCATGTGGCTTAATATCTTTTTTAAACTCCTTCGCCTTTATTCCTTTTGATAAAAGACCTGCAATAAAATCGACAGTGCGGACAAGTTCTTTTACCACTACGTGTCGCATAGAAGTACGAAAATCATCTGCTTCAACAGCGTTATTAAGCAAAGGGCAGCCTCCGGCTATTGGTGGATTAAATACATAGTTGGCATAGAAATCAAGCAAAGCGAAAAGCTGCTGCTTGTAAGTGACAGAGCCTTCCATTTCTTTGCTCGCCAGTTCACGTACTTTCTGCATGGAGTATTTGAATGCTTCCATAGAAATCTCTTCTTTGTCTTTGAAATTTCCATACAACGCACCCTTTGTAAGACCAGTCACATCAATTAAATCTGATAACGACGTGGCCTCGTATCCCTTCTTATTGAAAAGAGGCGCAGTCTTCTTAATAATAAACTGACGAGTGCGTTCGGCCTTGGTCATGTGCAAATATATGTAAATAAATATAAATTATACCGATTGGTATATTTTTCAAATAACGAATAAGATTGGTAAATAGTTTTTATCAAGAAAAGAGCAGAGGCAGATTCTGATTGAGATTTTTAGATAGAAATTTTTATTAACGAAAAAATCAAATTAAAATTTCAGAAATATTTTTGCTTGTTGTAGAACTGTTCATTCTAATTTTACGAGGTAATAATGTTACTTTACCAGGTAATAACATAATCCATTCTTTGACAATGAATAGTACTCGCTTCCATATTATAAGCATCACAATACTATGGGGCTTCATTCATGTACTGCTCTTAAAGCATTATGGCATCAGAACTTTTGTTGATTCGGCCATTTACATTAATGAATCTGATTACCTGATAAAACATGGAATGCTTGACGATTTACGATACATCTTTTATGTCATTCCTATTGTCTTGATTTCGTTATGCCGTGTTATTTTTTCAAACCAGATTATTCCATTTATCATTTTACAATGCATCATTTCTTATGGCGCAGTGCTTGTGCTTTATCGTACTGCTAGAATCATATTTGATAATACTCTTGCCGGATTCTCATCAGCCATAATCTTTTTATTTTGGATCGACAACTTGCATTGGAATATTACTGTCATGACAGAATCGCTGATGTGCAGCTTCATTTGTATACTGCTCTATCAACTGGTGCACTACAAAGGAAATACTTCTGATTGGGTTGTGCTGATTGGATTGACTCTACCTTGTGTTCTAATCCGTCCTACAGGAGTTATTATTGTTATAGGCGTTACTGTGTTTCTATTACATTATCACTGGAAGACTCTTCACAAAAAAATAATTCTTAAATATTCACTTTTCACCTGCCTGTTCATCATTGCCATGACGGGAGCTTACTTTATGTTTAACTACTGGGATTTTACTGATCAGTATCGCAAAGGAAACATCATCACCTTTGCCGATATTCTTAAAGATAGAGACAAATTAAATTCAGCAGGTCTCAGGTTAGATGTAAGCAATGTTGACTTTCCTAAACAAGATGAAACACCATTGTTTAAGATAGGTTATTTTATTTCTCATAACCCGTTTTATCTGCTAAAGTCAGCAGGCATTAAAATCTGGTATCTGCTCTCAGGAACCAGACCTTATTATTCTGTTGCTCATAATGCTTTTACTTTTTTATGGAACATTATTATCTACTTATTCTTCTATCTCGGTTGGAGGAAATCAGAATTGAAATCTGTCAGAGTTTTTAGTGTAACAGTGATTGTAGTGAACTGCGCCTTGATTGGAATGGCGACTGTAGATTGGGATAATCGCTTTTACATTCCGATGGAGCCAGGCATTGTAGTATTCGCCGGTGGTGGAGTTTTATGGATAATTCAGCAAGTCTTGAATAAAGGAAAAAAAATTAAATCGGTCTAGCTCAATCTGCCATCAGAAAGGCATCCCATTCGCTGGTTTGAGTATGATCATTAACATGATCTTTCAGAAAAATGGCGTATGACGGTTTATGCGGTTTGCGTTTCAAAACCATCCCTGCTGCTTCAACAGTTCCATTACCTTTACGGGCATTGCATTTCTTGCAAGCTGTTACCAGGTTTGTCCAGGTGTCGCCTCCCCCTTTGGCTCTGGATACAACATGATCTATGGTAAGATCGCGTTTAGTACCGCAGTATTGACATTCGAAATTATCGCGTTTAAATATATTTTGCCTGGTAAGATTAACGCCCTTGTAAGGGGCGTTAACATATCTATTGAGGCGTATAACAGACGGCATCGGGAAGCTCTGGGTAACAGAATGCAATTTATACCCATTAGCAGGTTTTACTAATTCACTTTTATTGAGATACACCAGGATAAAAGCCCGCTCGACGGAGCAGACCATCAACGGACTAAAGTCATGATTAAGTACCAAAACCCGGTTGTTCATGATAGAAAGATAATCCCAATTGTGTTAGTAACAAAGTACATAATTGAAAGTTTCGATATTCAAAAACCAGGTTTTTTTGGTTTTTAAAGCTTTCTATAGCCGTTAATGGCGCCTTAATTAAAAGGCTATCAATCATTTTACCTCTTCGCTATACTTTAAATATCTTTGACACCCAGATTTTATATGATGCCAACACGACTCGACCAGTTACATCAGTTCTATAATGACGATCCTACCGATCCGTTTAATTTATATGCTTTGGCATTGGAGTATCAAAAGACAAATGCCACTAAAGCCAAAGAATTTTTCTATCAGTTAATGAAAGAGCATGAGAACTACCTTCCCTCCTATTATCACTTTGGAAATTTATTAATAGCACTGGAACAAAATGATGAAGCTGTGGAGATTCTGAAGAAAGGCATAGACTTAGCCAAACAGCAAAATGAACTGAAGGCTATGCGCGAATTGAGAATGTTGCTGGATGAGGCACTTTATCAATAGTCAATAGTCCATGGACCATCGACTATTGACTGATAACTTTTAAATTAAAACGGCGATCCTCGTTAATTCGCTTGAGGCACGTAGGCTATGATCAGCCAGGGAAGCGTTGTTAAGTTCAAAAGCAAGTTTTCCGGCTTTCTCAAAGAAATTAATTCCACTTCCTTTTGTACCAGCTTGTTCTGTAATAATTAATGTTGGCGCCTTGTTTAGCTTGGCACTAACAGCATCCATAGCATCTAACTTACTGCTGGAAACAAACAGCATGTGAACTTTCTTTAACTCTGCGACTGACTTTACTTTGGTGACTTTAATCGTACGCGTTCCTACTTTTTTTTGCTCGGCCAACGCTTTTAACTCATCATAGATTGGTGAATCACCCAACACTGCAATTTCAAAATCACCTTTATTAGCTTCTTCCGGCCACTGCACGTAGCGTGTAAAGCTATACATGAAAACGTTATAGAGCTTATAATTCTGTGCCTGCGTATTGAAAATTAAAAATGTAAATAGCCCTGTTAAAACAAATGTTCTCATGCGTAATCTCTCAATAATGGTATGTTAACAAACCGAAAAAATTTCTCCAATAAAGAAAGGCAAATTATGTGAGTGTTTATTTATGTCTCTGTGAATTTTTTACTGCATTAGTGTGCGATGTACTTTTTAAAGCAAAATAGTTTATTTTTTAAATGCTTTTCCCTCACTTCTATCACTCAATAATCTCTAATTTTAAAACAGATTTGTAATCTCATAGAAGAACTGTCCAATGAAAGAAAAAATTAGCTTGAGTGCCCTTTTATTTTTTATTGCTATTCAAATTTGTTTTTCGCAATCGTATTTTATTCCACAGAGCCTGGGCGTTGGGGTGAATTCATCGTACAACGAAATAAATCCAGTACCAACACCCGATGGTAAGACTGTATACTTCACCCGGCTGGATCATCCTGAAAACTCGGGTGGTGCAAAGAAAAGTGCTGACATATTATTCACAACATTGAAAAGTGATGGCACATGGTCATCAGCTCAGTCGGTTACTGCACTGAACAAAGGAAAATACAATACAGCATTATCCTTCTCAGATAATGGAAATCAACTATTATTTTATAGTGACAATGTGTTTTACCTCTCAACCAAAAGGGCTGATACCTGGAGCACACCGGAAAAACTTACTTTTAAAGCCTCGAAAGATGCCCAGCTTAGTAATGACGGCCAGCATCTTATATTCAGTAAAGGAGGAAGTATTTTTATCTCGGCAAAAAATGATGACGGTACATGGACCAAGCCGGCAACTATAAAATCCATTACATTAAAAAATATAGAAGCACCATTTCTGTTGGCTGATAACAAAACGATTTTCTTTACCAGCAAAAGTAAAATAAGGAAGGGCGACCTTTATAAAATTGAGCGCACAGGTTCAGACTGGAATCTATGGTCTGCCCCTGTTGCTCTTAATGACACCATCAACACCAACGATGATGAAAGTTGGTTAAGAACAAACAACATCGGTAGCTGGGCTTTTTTCGCAACTACAAAATCTGCTATCACTAATGCTGATCTATATCGTATTAAACTTTTTGAAGACAATCCTTTTATAGAAGTGGCTGGTAAAGTGATTAACGCTGTTTCGAAAAGACCATTGTATAACAAGTCCATTACTTTTTTAGCCAATGACAATCCAATCGACTCAGTAGTTTTTGATAAGGATTCTGCAAATTATATTGTAAAGCTTCCGCTTGGAAAAAAGTATGATCTTACCGCCCACGTAGATCATTATAAAGCCCAACCATTTTCTATTGACGCTACAAATACAAAAGAGTTTACAGCCATTGGCACTTACCTGGAAGAAATACCAGAACCTTATGTGTTACTGAAAGGTAAATTTCTCATCAAGAATACAGACAATATTATTCCTGCCTACGCAAAACCTTCTATTATTATTGATGCCGAAAATGCTGACTCTGCTACAATTGATTATACTTCAGGAATGTATTCTATTAAACTGAAGCATGGTGCGCTGTATTACGTACAGGTAAGTG
The DNA here is from genome assembly GCA_036569145.1 of Cyclobacteriaceae bacterium. Taxonomy (GTDB): domain Bacteria; phylum Bacteroidota; class Bacteroidia; order Cytophagales; family Cyclobacteriaceae; genus DATCRE01. Next base: position 6,142 of record DATCRE010000155.1, on the reverse strand, counting down.
CGACACATTTTGAATCATTTCCCGAAATAGTTGATTTTACTACATTTGATGGATATGAAGAAATAACATTAGACCTGCAGGCCGATGCCGAGAAGATGGCCATTATAACGGGGGAGATCATCGATAAAGAAACTGGCAAACCTTTAACAACACCACATCCTGTATCGATCAAGGTTGAAGGAATTGAATCACTCTATTCAAGTATCGATTCTCTTTTAGGAACGTATGACCTGCGATTGCCACTGCAGAAAATTTATACCATAAGTGCTGCATCACCTGGCTATTATCCTGTCTATGAATTGATAGATGTGAGTCATGATAAAGAAGAAATAAAAATCAACAAAGTGCTAATGGCAGCGCCTGTTAAAAAAGGCGGGGCAGTGTCATTAAAGAATATTTTCTTTGAGCCAGGCAAAACATCCTTAACCAGCGAGTCCAATGCTGAACTCGACAGACTTGCTGATTTCTTAACCGCTAATCCTGCGATTAAAATAGAGCTAGGGGGCTACAGCAAAAAAGGAGTGAAGATCTCATCATTAAACGCTACCAAAGCTGTAAGAACATACCTGGTTTCAAAAGGAGTTTCTGCATCACGAATTATGGTGCGTGGTTATGGACCGGTAAAGACTAACTCATGGGATGGCCTTGAAAACCAAAGCCTGAAAATTGAATTTACTTTTGTTACGGTTGATTAAGATACTTCATGAAGTGTCATCTCACTCAATAAATTCTTTCATCTTTTTAAACAATTGAATCTCTGTGTACGGCTTCTGAACGTGGTCGTTCATGCCTGAGTTAAGACTATTCTGAACATCTTCGCTATAAGCGTTTGCTGAAAGTGCTACAATAGGCTTTGTAAAATTCAACTTTCGTAATTGCCTTGTAGCATCATGTCCATTGAGCTTGGGCATTTGAATATCCATAAGCACCATGTCATAACAATCATTAGCCTTTATCAATTCAATGGCTTCAATACCACTCTCTACTGTTGTTACGGTGGCGCCAAATTTTCTCACCATCGATTTAGCTACTAACAGATTAACGGTATTATCATCAACAATTAAAATATGCTGTTTCTTATTAAACCTTAATTTCTCTGTCGGTACAATTGCTGTAGGCTCTGCCACTGGTTTATCGGGCAGCTTAAGTTTTAATGTGAATGTAAATTCAGATCCCCGATTGAGAACGAGATCAGCAGGACTTTTGATCGAGATATCACCATTCATCTGCTGCAACAGACTTTTTACAATACTTAATCCTAAACCTGTGCCTCCATATTTTCTTGTAATGGTATTATCAGCTTGTGTAAAGCTTTGAAAGATTAATTTTTCTTTATCAACAGGAATTCCGATGCCTGTATCTCGAACAACACCTTGAATTGTTACTTCTCCATCTTTACTATCGAGCAATGAGAACGAAATTCCTACCGATCCATTATCTGTAAACTTGATAGCATTACCGATAAGATTTGTTATAATCTGAGAGATACGTGTTGGATCTCCAATCACTTCTTTTGGTATCGATTCATCAACGTTACATGATAAGATAATGCCCTTCTGATCGGCCATAAATTTATATGGACTTATGTTACCCTTGACCGTTTCTGCAAAATTGAAATTTATATTTTCAAGTCGCAGATTACCACTTTCGATCTTGCTGAAGTCCAGGATGTCATTAATCAGTTGCGTGAGATTTTTGCCTGAGTCGCGGATGATCTCCAGAAATTTACGATGTTCATTTTTCAGCTCATCGCCTAATACAATCTCTGTAAGTCCGAGAATTCCATTCAATGGAGTTCGTATTTCATGACTCATGTTTGCAAGAAATCTGCTTTTGGCATTATTCGCTTCTTCTGCTGATTCCTTCGCTTTCTTTAGTGTTTCTTCAAAACGCTTTTGTTCAGTAATATCCTGAATCGTTCCTTTAAAGCGTATTGCTTTGCCTTCATCATTCTTTACTACTTCGCCAATACCAAGAATATTTTTAATTGATCCATCACTACAATTAATTTTATATTCAATATCAAAACCTTCACCTCGTTCAATAGCATTTGCAAATGTGCTATCAACAAGCGCAATGTCATCAGGATGAATTTTCTGACGACATGCCTGGTAGAGAGATTCAGGTTGCTGACCGCTCAATTCAAATATGCGGTAAGCTTCATTAGACCATGTTAATGTAAGGGAAGGGATTTCGAGTTCCCAGCTTCCTATTTTTGCCAATGCCTGCGCTTCATTCAGACGATTTCGTTCTATTTCTAATTCCTGCTTAGAAGCTGTGCTTTGCTCCAGCTCATCGCCCATCACATTAATTCCTGTGGCAATGGCATCCATGATAGTGCCATTGTCTGATATTGGAAGTTTTTGTTTGAAGTCAAGATTGGTATATGAACTGATAACTTCAATGAAAGTGTTAACGGTTTGTTCCTGGCTATAATCCACTCCGCCGGGATCCAGTTGCATTTTATCAGAGAAGCGATTTAGATTATCTACAATTTTTGTGATGACATCATCATCAAAATCAATAGTAATACGTTTAGAAAAATCTCCATGGAGCATTGCCTCACTGAGTTCTAACAGTTTGTAAAGAACCTGCGATTTTACTGCTGAGGTTTCCTCATGAAATGCAACTACATCCATCGTCAGACTATTTATGTCAAAATCAATTGCTATCGCTCACCATCGTCATTTTCATTCTGCATTTATTAATCCATTCAAAAGCATCTTCCTTTTTCCAGAAAAATTTCGCTTGAAATTTCATTGGTGTTTTTATAAAAATATTAGCGATCAATGCCGATACAGGATTAGATGCAATGAAGGCTGCACCTAATATATTCTTTAACCCCGCATCAGGACGCTGTAAAAATTCTTTTGCATCAGAACTGACATGCCGCACATTGGACAAATCGACAACCAAAAAATGAGTTTTATCTTTCGTAAATTCTAAACGACCAGCTACTATTTGCTGCGCCGCCAATAAATCTACTTTTAGATTGTCAGGGAATTCCACAAAAACAATATCACTGCTTTCTTCTGTGCAGCAAATGATTAATGGATATTCTTCAGTTCTCATATAGGTTTAGTTAACAACAACTTCAGTTCTTTCAGCTTTTATCTGTTGCAACCAGCGAAGAGCATCCTGTTGTGAAGTGAAGAATTTGGCAGGGATGGAAGGATTGCTCACTTTTAAATAAAGATTTATAAACAAAGTAGCCACAACATTGTTAGATAAAAATGCACCTCCGGAAATTCCTCTCAAGCCACCTTCCGGACTGTTCATATAATCACGGGCTTCTTTTGTAACTGATTTTACATTGGTGAAATCAATCAACGCATAGATTGATTTGCCAGATGTATAATCGAGACGATTTTCAACCATTCTTTTGGCAATGCTTATATCAATCTCCGTTTTGGGAGCATACTTAAAAAGAAGTATATCATTCTCTATTTTCCAAAATGAGATACGCTCATATTCTTTTCTATCAATAAATTCCATAATAAATAAAAATTGGGTTGTTATATTTTAACCTGATTGTAAACAGCGCCTATTAATTCCATGTTAAAATTATCGGCTGCCTGCACGAATACGCTCTTAGGAATTACTTTAACTCCGAACTTCCGCTTTTCAATGGATGCATCCATACCCAGATACAACAAATTACATTGAAGTTTGTTTGCACGGGCAACTGACTGATACAAGCTTTGCCTGTACGAACCATGAGTGATAACATAATCATAATCTAACCCCACAGCCATGATGGAATAATTATTTTTGGATGATTTATAACAAAAACCAACGGCTACTATTTGACCCATCTTATCTTCAGATTTTAACCTGAGCTCAACTACTTCCCAGTTAGGATGATTGATTATAGCAGTGAAGTACTTATCGGGCAAAGCATAGGTGTTGATGTTATAGCTTTTGTTTTTCACATTGGTGTATAGTCTCTGCCAGTTTGCTATCTGTTCATCATCAACTTTCTTGTTATCGGTGAGTACGGTAACATCAAAAAGATTTCGCTTATCAACAATATTACGTCTGAAATGCCAGCGCGCTTTAGTTGATAATCGCTGCATGTATTCTTCTTCGGTCTTCCATGCGTAAGCATTTTCAAGTACATGTGCATCGGGCATTTCAATTTTTATAAGACCTTCTTTAATTAAGAAGTCTCTCATTTCAACATCATCCGAATCAATATCGCGCAGATGAAGTGAAGTAGCGCCACATTTAAGTTTAACGTCGTCCATGATACGAATCATTTCCAGCATAGCTTTTTGCCAGAGTGGATTCTTCCGATCGATGAAAAGATGATCGCCGACACTAAGCAAAGATCCCATCATGACAACTTTGGATGTCAGGTAATAGTTATCTCTCTTTCTGGCGTCTTCTATTTGTTTTGAAATTTCTGCCGGGGCAATCATATCATCTTTACAAAGCAGTTCTGTAAAGAAAGTAGCCAGCACAGGTTTCCTGGATTGATCGCGGATGATGAGGTAATGAAGCTGCCAGTTATTTTCTGGTTCGGGATTATTGCTAAATGTTTCTTCAAGAAAGCGACAACCTTCCCAGTCAAATGTTCCGTTTTCTCCCAACAGATCATCCCATTCTTTTTTATCAATGTTTGTAATGGCAGTTTCATGTTGAACATCAAACTCATCGGCAACATTATCTGGAATGCCAATGGTATAACGCTTAGAAGTATTTTCAAATGGAAGATTGAAGTTTGTTTTAATGTCTTCAACAGTCTGTCCTTCTTCTTCCAGCACTCTGGGAAAATGATATTGAAAAGCATCAAGAACATTTTTTATATCTTCTTCTGTCTGTCCATTCGTAACCGCCAAACGCAGACCACAACATTTTACAGGCACGCCAGGGAAGATCCCGATGTTGGTGTAAAAACCTTCTGCTAAAAGTCGCTTCACCATATTGTAACCTACACGCGGCAATCCTAAGCCCAAGTAAAAAATGGGTGAGTTTGATGGATGCACCACGGGCAGATCGTGTTGATCGATAAGTTTACTGGTTAACTTCAACTTTGCTGATAGTGCATTTTGAATATCATAAATCTCATCGCTCAAATGTATCTTGGCACTTGCAATAGAAGCTCCAAGCATAGGAGGCTGTACAGGACCTGAGTATGTGTAAGAGCTTCCGCATGTAACAATCTTTCGCATCATTTCTCTATCCGATAAAACAGTTACACCTCCGCCCGTTCCAAAACCTTTTGCAAGCGATGTTGTTAAAACCATTTTAGGATGCATGGGCATCTGGCTTAACACATATCCGTTACCATGTTTTCCTGTCCAACTCATTCCGTGCGCATCGTCAACATAAAAATGCAATGCCTGGTATTTCTCCATCAGGTAACATATATCTTTTAGTGGCGCGTAGTCTCCATACATAGAATACAGACCATCGGCCATGTACCATATCTTATTGAACTTGTTGGGGTTTGCTGTAATAAGGTCTTCAAGCATATCCATATTGTTATGCTTGATCATCTCTACTTTGGTTCCTCTCGCCTTGAGAAGTTGTACGGCAAGCTGCACACTTCCATGCACCTGGTGATCGAGAATTACTAAATCATTATCCTGCACCAGGATTGGTAGTGCCCCCACATGCGACAGTGTAGTGGTTGCTGCCAACACCGCAGGATTGTTATCAAAGATTTTATAGAACAGATCTTCGAGCTCTTCGTAAAGATTACAAGCAGAGAATAAACGTGATGACGAGTATTGTGTGCCATAACGTAAGGTTGCATCAATAGCCCCTTGCTTGAGTCTGTCATCAACCTCCAGGCCCAGGTAACTGCATGAGCCAAAGTTTACTACACGTTGGCCTGCTATTGTAACTTCTCTGCCGTTTAAAACTTCGTCTTCGAGGGAAACTTGAAAAATTCCATTTTTAACACCATTCGTAAGGCATTCATCAATGGTATTGACAAACTTGTTTGAGCTTTTGGTCTTTGTCATAACTCCTTGTAATGTATTGGGTTAGTAATTTCGTTTAACAAATTTGGGTTCCTTATAAGTAGTATCCATTAGGGAAATCCTGATTTTAAAAAATCAGGATTTTTACGTAGTACGTACTTGTTTGTGGAAAAAAAGGCGTTTTGACGGGATATTCAGGCCTTTATGGTTTC
>DATCRE010000154.1:0-3951 GCA_036569145.1 Cyclobacteriaceae bacterium | reverse complement strand
TATATTTGTCTATAGTTTAAGTAGACTTTCAATCCACCAATTGATCTTCAGCGGAATTACCTGACTTTCATGGGAAGCCAGACTTCCGTTTTACGGCTAAAAGAGAAGTATCAAAATGGAAACTCCAGTTATAAAGCTTTCGTCATTTTATTCTGCAGCTATCATGCAGACACGAATGTGCATTCCCCAAGACGTTAACAGCATGTGTTGTTGTTAACTTTCAAGCTGATCGGTTCGATCATTTAGTATTTTTTTGAACGTATTGGAGTATAAAAGAATTCGGTTTATAACATGAAGAGAGTTTGGTTTATTAATGAAAGAAAGAAATCGCAAACTGTTGAATACAGTGTTTGGCCTCTTGCCATACAATTACTTTTATATATTTTTTTGATATTAATTCTTGCCGGCCGTATAGCTGCACAGAAGATTAACGTTGAAAAGAAGCCCAATGTAATTTTAATCTTAGCCGATGATCTTGGTTATGGCGATCTGTCTTCTTATGGTCAGCAACAATGGAGAACACTTAACATCGATAGGCTTGCAACAGAAGGAGCGAAGCTCACCAATTTTTATACACCAACACCATACTGCGCTCCAACACGTGCAACGTTATTAACTGGTCGTTACCCTGTTCGTCATGGCATCACATCAAATCCTAATCCAGAAAAGGTCAACAATAGTTTTCAAACTTATCGCGGTGGTGATGACATCGGCATTGCCGATAAAGAATTATTGTTAAGCGAAATATTCAAATCATCAGGTTACACTACTAAAATAATTGGTAAGTGGCACCTGGGGCACAAGCCTCAGTTTTTTCCAACCAAACACGGCTTCGATGAATACTATGGCATTCCATATTCCAATGATATGCGTCCCGTTATTCTGATGAAAGGTGATCAGGTTGCAGAGTATCCTGTAGTGCAGGCTACCCTCACGCAACGCTATACACAAAGTGCTGTTGAGTTCATTGAGAAGAATAAGAACAATCCATTCTTCTTGTACCTGCCACATGCTATGCCTCACAAACCACTGGCAGCATCAGAAGAGTTCTATACACCCGACACCAGGAAAGATATTTATGCAGACGCCATGTGCGAACTTGATTGGTCGATTGGTGAATTATTAAAAAAACTGGAAGAGACAAAGCTGGATGAAAATACAATTGTAATCTTTTTATCAGATAACGGTCCGTGGTTTGGTGGAAGCTCTGGTGGATTGCGTGGAATGAAATCTCAAAATTGGGAAGGAGGTATCCGGGTACCTTTCATCGTCCGATGGAAAAATCATATTCCACAAGGACATATAAGTAATGAAGCAGCAGGTGTTATTGATGTATATCCAACGCTGGCGAAGATTGCAGGTATTACATTGCCGAATAATCTTGTATTAGATGGCCGTGATATTTTTTTATTGCTGACATCTAAAGCAAAAACACCACATGATGCATTGTTTTCATTTTACACCGATAAACTTCAAACCGTGCGAAGTGGTAAATGGAAACTTCATCTTAATTCACCAGAATCATCAAAGCTTCCATCAGACTCATTATGGGTTGACCCACGCAAACCAGATGGTGTAACAATACTCGCTCCGTATGATCAACCAAAAGCTGATCAGTTTCCTGGTTTGAAAACAGGCGACGTTGCCGCAGCAGGTTTACTGTTTGATCTTGAGAATGATCCTGGAGAACAACACAACGTTGCTGCTCAACATGCAGACATTGTTGAGCTTTTAACAAAGAAAGCTTCAACCTATAATTTTAAAGAATAAATAAAACGATAAACTTAAACAACGTATAGATATGAAAAGCAAAGTAGCACTCATTACCGCGCTTGTACTAACCAGTGCGTTAGCTTTAGCGCAACAAAAAAATGCAGGCATTGTTAAACTACGAGGTACACGTCTCACACATCCGTTGGTTAATAAATGGATTGCAGAGTTTAAAAAAGAATATCCTGACATTAAAGTCTCCATTGCACAAGATGCCCCTGCAGACAGCATAGATTTCAGTATTGCTTCTTATGCTTTGTCAGAAAAAGAACTGGAAGGAAATAAAGATGCCGTTGTAGTAACACGTTACGTGCAGCTTCCGGTTGTGAATAGCAATCGTCCGGGATTGGCTGAGTTACAAGCTACAGGTATAAAAGAAAAAGATCTTCAGAATTTATTTTTCACAGATACAGCACCCGTGCTTTTGGCATCTTCCAAATCACAAGCACCACTCGCATTATACGTTCGTGACAGACCTGTTTGTGCAGTGAAAGCTTTTGCAGCTCATTATGGAAATGATCCCAGCAAAATAAATGGTATAGGCATTAAAGGAGATGATAAGGATCTGGCTGAAGCTGTTAAGAAAGATGTAAACGGAATTTCATTTAATAATCTTGGTTTCATCTATGATACGCAGACAAGAAAAATTGCAAATGATCTCGCCATTATTCCGCTTGATCTGAATGAGAATGGAAAGATAGATAAAGACGAACAGATCTACGGCACAGTAGATGAGGTTATTGCCTACATTGAAAAAACGAAGAACCCTAAATTTATAAATGAACGTGTCAATTTTATTTTTAGTAAAAGTTCTGTCAACACGTCAGCTGCTATATTCCTGAATTGGGTTTTGAATAAAGGTCAGCAGTATAATCATCAATTAGGATTCATTAACCTTGAAGAACAGTTTCTGCAGCAACAAAAAGTGATTCTTAAATCAAATTTCAAAGTTAGCTCAACTTCGTCATGTGATGGATTAGAAAAATTAGCACTGGAAAGAAAATCAAAACAAGCCAGCAATTAATAATACGAAACAATGATTCACGTGAAGAAGATACTGCTAAAACCATTTTTGATAATTGCCTTGATTGCAATTTCATTCCTTTCTTTTCAGCGTATTGATCCAGGCAAGTCGTCGGCTGAAATGGCATTTGTAAAAGGTGGCACATTAGTAACAACAGACCCTATTACGAAGCAAACAAAAATAATAAAGCTGAAGCCTTTTCAACTGGATAAAAATCTTGTTACCGTAGCTGACTTCGATGCTTTTGTAAAAGCTACAAAGTATGTTACCGAAGCTGAGAAGTTTGGTAACGCAGCGGTATTCGACACAAAGACTGGAACATGGATACTGGTTGATGGAGCCAACTATCATTTTCCCGCAGGAAGAAATAGTAGAAAGGCTGAGTTAAATCATCCCGTTACACAAGTATCCTGGAACGATGCACAGGCTTATGCAAAATGGAAAGGTAAAAGACTGCCAACACAATGGGAGTGGGAGCACGCCGCTAAAAATGCTGAAGACTCAAAACAACAATATACCTGGGGCGTTGATCTTGTTGTTGCTGGTAAATATAAAGCAAACACATGGCAGGGAAGTTTTCCATCATACAATACAATAGAAGATGGTTATGAATTTACTTCACCTGTTGGAATTTTTGGTGCCAACAAACTAGGTCTTACAGACATGGGTGGAAACGTGTGGCAATGGTGTGAAGATAGCATTGAACCAACAGGGCGTGATGCTGAGTTAGATCCGGCAACAAGAAAAGTGTTGCGTGGTGGATCTTTCTTATGTGACCCATTGGTGTGTCATGGTTTCCAGGTAACAGGTCGTTCTTCATCAACACCAGAATCGTCATTGATGCATGCAGGATTCAGGTGTGCAAAAGATTTAAAATAATAACAGTTTAAGTTTCGTATTTCATCCTAAATCTGGTATTCTAAATTTTCTCTAAATGAAACGTTTTATATTTTTGGGTTTACTCCTGAGCAGTACATTATTTTCATTTGCTCAGAAAACAACAAAGCCCAACATCGTACTCATCATGGTTGATGACATGGGATTCTCTGATATTGGTTCTTATGGATCAGAAATCCAAACACCTAACCTGGACAAGCTTGCTGCAGAAGGCATTCGGTTCAGAGAATTTTACAACAACTCTATTTGTGCACCTACGC
>DATCRE010000153.1:0-2257 GCA_036569145.1 Cyclobacteriaceae bacterium | reverse complement strand
GCGTTTGTATCGAATGTGATTTCTTTAGCCATAATTTTTTAATGTTTGGGTTGTCTTAGATTGTTCCGAAAATGTCTGAATTGCGCATGATCAGATATTCTTTTCCATCAATGGAAATCTCAGTTCCAGAGTATTTTCCATAAAGAATGCTATCACCAACTTTAACAGTAACAGGCTTGTCTTTCAGACCTTCGCCAACGGCGATAACTTTACCTTTTTGTGGTTTTTCTTTAGCAGTGTCTGGGATGTAAAGTCCGGAGGCAGTTTTAGTTTCTGCTTCGGCGGGTTCAACTAATACCCTGTCTTCATTTGGTTTGAAGTTGATTTTTGCCATATAAATTAATCGTTTTTGTGGTTAAACAATTTTGATACAGTGGCTAACACTTATTATGCCATCTGCCAAAAGTCACGCAAGAAACGGACAATTTTTCAATAATCTGACAAGTTTTCTTTCTAATTACTTTCAGTGGTGACAGGGTATAAAGTGTTTATATGGCAAGATGGCAGTACATCTTTAAAAATACCCTGCTGCGGCTGACCTGTTGTCTGGTGTTTATAGATTGTGTAATTTATAGAACGTAAACTGTGTGGATATGGAAAGGTTGTCGAAAGATTGGCTTACGCAAGGTTTAATTGATGCTGAGTATAAGCAGTATCTGTTGCTCGCTTATTTAAAAACGGTTAAAGATTCATTTCGTCGCAATGAGCTTTATCCTTTTATGGCAGACCTGGTTGCTCACTATCGCAATCTATTGTCTGTAAAGGAGAATAAGGCGCTAATCAGAGAGTCATTCCCGAAAGAAATTTCCCTTGATGAAATTAAGAAGTTGGAGTTAAGTTATCGTCAGCTTGTAGACGATGATGAGGTGATGAAGCAGTTAGAATCCATTATAGAATTCTCCATTCCACGTATTAAGAATTCACTACAGGAAGGCTCTGTGATATTTGAGCTGGTGGAATCAAAATGTGAGATTGCGCCCATTGGCGTTACACCTCTTTATGCCAAAGAAGGGTATTTATTTGTAAGTCAACCACCAGAAAGTGAGACACAGGTTTACCGATACCAGATGAGCATTTTTGAAGACAGCAATGAACAACTACGCAGCCTGAATACCAGCTTTGTAGATTCTTTCGAACGAAGTATCTCCAATACATACGAGCGAATTAAACTCGACCTGGTAAAACGCTATAAAGATCTGCCAAACCCGGCAACTTATCTTATTCTTTCCAGGATGAGGTTTCCCTTCACTGAAACACTTATGCCGGTAGCGAAACGTCTTTTCGTAAAGCATATTTCTAAAGCATAAAACAAAAAAGCCCTGACCGTTTGCGATCAGGGCTCTTCATTAAAATTCTTACAACTATTTATTTTGCAGTTGAATCTGTTGCAGGTTTAGTTTCAGTAGATGTGCCATTCAATGCAGGTGCAGGAAGGGCAGGAGCAGATTGTTCAGATGCCTTATCAAAGATTTCATTTGTGTTACCTTGAGCTTCTGGTCTGATGAAGTTAGTTGAAATAGACAATGCTATAATCACAACTATAAAACTCCAGGTTAGTTTCTCAAGTAAGTCACCCGTTTTCTTTACACCAATGATGTTACTGGCTGCAGATCCACCAAACTGACTGGTTAAACCTCCACCTTTGGAATTCTGTGCCAGGATAACGAGCACTAGTAATACGGTAACAAAAATGATTAATCCAATAACTAAGATATACATAACTTATTTTTTCAATTCTTCAATTTGAGCCGCAAAGTAAGCCTTTTTTTGTGGAAACTTCCAAATCAGCTTTTTTAAAACTTCTATCGCCTTATCTTTTTTGCCTTGTTTCAATAAAATATCAACCAACGTTTCTGAAACGATATTGTCGCCAAACTCACCAGATTTGATGGAACTGAGGTCGCCGGTAGGAGTGGTTGTGGCTTTCTCTCTACTAACGATGCTCGGTTGAGCCTGAATAAACTGGTTAATCAGCTCAATCTGTTCTTTTTGTTTTTCTGTTTCCGGATTGAGCTCTTGCTTTGTGCTTGCAATTTCATCAATCAGCAGATCGCCGGTATTGTCTTTTTTTTTCTTGCCAGGAGAGGAATCAGATGCTTGTTTTTCTTTTGCTTCGGCCTCGGCTTTTAAATCGGCTTCTTTTGCCAATGCTATTATTCTTTCCTTTTTGGATAACCCCGATTTTTCTTTAGGTGCAGTTATCTTTTCTTCCTTAATGGATTTAGTTTCAACGTTGGATGAAGAAGCATCTGTACTT
>DATCRE010000152.1:0-3001 GCA_036569145.1 Cyclobacteriaceae bacterium | reverse complement strand
GAAAGAAGCAAGCTGCCATGCATTCTGAGAGGAGCTTGGTGTTCTTGAACCTGTTCCGTTTTGTAAAGCGTTATAGGTAAGATCATCGAAAGCAAAAGTTCCGGCTGATGCTATAACACCTGTACTCTTTGCTGCCTGGGCAGTGAAACCTGCAACTACATTAATGTTATGCTTTCCATTAATGATCTTATTATAGTTCAGTGTATTTTCGTTTAGCCAGCTGCTGGTATTCAACGTACCAACTGTAGCAATGCCACCTGTACCTATTCCACCAGAAGGATTTCCTTCATACGTTGTGTTAGGCAGGTAACGATTCTGTTTGTTGAAGACGAGGTCTGATCCAATCAAAATTTTAGCAGTAAGTCCTTCTATAATTCTATACTCACCCGAAACATTTGCCAGAATACGTGTCGTCAATGACTCGTTGATCTGATTCAACAAGGAGTTAATTGGATTTTGCAATGGTGAATCTGTCGATGTGTTTCGAACAAAATTTCCTAATGTATCATAGATGGGTATAGCAGGTGACGTCAATAATAAATTTGGAACAATGGCCGATGGAGCCACTTCACCTTTTGTAAAACTTCCTGTTAAGAAAGCATTGATTCTGAATCTATCATTTACCTCATGATCTATATTTACACGTGCTGCATAACGTTTAAAACCTGTATTTCTCAACACACCATCCTGACTGAAATAATTACCAGAAAACGCCAGTGAAGTTTTATCAGAGCCGGCATTGATTGACAAATTATGATTTTGAGTAAGTGCTTGCGTAAAGGCTGCTCTCTGCCAATCCGTTCCGGCACCAATAGTATCGTATTTAAAATTGCTTGCTGCTGGCAATGTAGGTGCTTTACCATTTGGCGTATTGGCATAAGCATCTTTTCTAAGTTCCCACCATTGTCTTGCATTCAGAACAGGAATGGTGCGAATCACATCCTGCACACCATAATAACCCGTATAATTAACCGTTGCCGCTTTTGAATGAACTCCTTTTTTAGTTGTGATCATGACAACGCCATTGGCACCGCGTGATCCGTAAATGGCCGTTGCTGAAGCATCTTTTAAGACATCAATATTTTCAATATCTGTCGGGCTAAGAAAAGAAAGTGGATTTAACTTTGCACCATCAGTAACACCTGCATCTACGAGTGAGTAATCATTGTTGATCGGAAATCCATCAACAACATACAAAGGATCTGACCCTGCTGTGATCGAGTTATTTCCTCGCACCTGTATACTCACAACTCCTCCAGGTTGACCTGTAGTTTGTGTAACCAGAACACCTGCAATAGAACCTTGCAATAATCTTTCTGGTGAACTGACAGGCAACGCTTTTAATTCTGTTGGAACAGATGCAACAGAACCTGTAATATCTTTACGCTTCTGCTCTCCATAGCCAACCACTACAACTTCATTAAGTACGTTGTCTAATTGCAATGTAACTTCTAACGCTTCGTCTGTAACTTCATAGACTTCTACATCTTGTGTTTTATAACCTACAAGATTGACGGTAACGGTAAAGGGAACTTCTTTTGCAGCTTGTACACTAAACTCTCCATTAGCATCTGCTAACGCAGAACTGCCCGTTCCTTTCACAAAAATTGTTGAACCAGGCAATGTTTCGCCAGTTTCATCTTTAACAATTCCTTTTATTATTTTCTGTGCGAATAGTGGTACGACAGAAAAAATAATGACTGATAAACTTAGTAAAATTTTCTTCATGAGCTCTCCTTAATTTATTATTGATCTATAGGGTTTAATTAAAAGCAACCTGTTTTAAAAGTCTCTCCTTTCCCTTCTTAAAAACTTCAGGGTCAGGATTCAAGTATCCGAAATGATGGAGGTCTTCATTGCTGTGATCGATCAGCCAATGTAAAAATCTTAAGGCCTCAGGATTTGTGCTGGTCTTGCTTATGGAAACATGTAAGTATTCTACTGGTATATTTTTAAGATCGTCAGTTTCTAATGCTGATATAACTTTATCGAGATCATTAAAATATTTTTCGTCGTTGCTTACACGACCATTACCATCAACATCAACGGGCAATACTGCAAGACCATCCAATGGTTTCCTGGTTTCAAGATTATAGAGTAATCCAGGTGTGCTATAAGATACACCTGTTGTATCCCTGAGAAGTGCTTTTATCAAATGCTCATCTGCACCAGAAATTGCTTTGCCTTTAATGTTAGGTTGCGTAAATCCAAAATAATGGGCGAAGGTTATTGGTGCACCAGCTTTTTGAAGCCGGGTGTAAACTGTATAGGGAAAATCGATTTTCTTCGCATTCTTTTTATCAGCATAGATGTCGCTGAAATAAACCTGGTTGAACAATTCCTTATTCAAACCTTTATCTGAAAAAGCTTTTGCAAAAGCTGATGTAGCATTAGCCACTGGCAGAAGAGCGTAGCGTCCGATATACAAGTACTCACGACTTTCTTTAACAGCAGCATCAGGTTCGTATGCTTCAATAAGAAGATCATATTGAGCAGGATCTGTTGTAGTTCTTGCTTCTATGCTGATCGTTGTATTTGGATTTACAGCTTGATAATCCTTAATCCACTTCTCTACAAGCGGATAAGAAAACCGAACACCGGTAATAACTACTTTCGGGTTTGATGCTGTTTGTGCGAATGCCGCTGAGCCAATCAAAAGAGAAAAATAAAATAGTAATACATAAATAAATGACTTCATAACATTATGAGTTTATGAGTAATGAGTCATTATGCTCAAACGAGCTAACGAACTCAAAGACCCGCGTTAATTAATGTGGAGGTTTTTTAAAAAGAATGTGATTGATAAAGCATCAGGAAATGAACCGATGCTTACATACTGCTACAACAGCAGCAACAGCTTTTCAGAATAGATGTCTGACGAAGACGCTGTGAAATGTTTTTGATAATTTGTTTCGTTTCCATGATAGTTAAATTTTATCGTTCCAAAATAATTTGGCAGGATTTAGCACCTTGTTAAACACAGGTTGCTAAAGGTTCAATG
>DATCRE010000151.1:0-6836 GCA_036569145.1 Cyclobacteriaceae bacterium | reverse complement strand
ATCAAATCCTGTGGGGCTGTTCATCCAGGCATTGGCTGATACTACAAGAATACCAGAAGCCAATCCACTCACACCAACGATAACACCTGTGAACCAGTGAAACCATTTGTTAAGCTTATCCCAACCATACAGGAAGAAGCCTAACGCTATAGCTTCAATAAAAAAGGCAGTGCCTTCTAATGAAAATGGCATTCCGAAAATTGGCCCGGCATGTTTCATAAATGTTGGCCAGAGCAAACCAAGCTCGAATGAAAGCATGGTACCCGAAACTGCGCCCGTAGCAAAGAATATAGCAACGCCTTTACTCCATGCCTTCGTAATATTGCGATAGGTAATATCTTTTGTCTTGAGCCATTTAAAGTGAGCAACTGCCATAAAGAAAGGCATCACCATGCCAATGCAGGCATAGATGATATGAAAGCCAAGCGACAATGCCATCTGCGCGCGGGCAGCAAAGAAATCTTCCATAAGGCAATTTGGATATGGGCAAATATACTGGCTGAAGTATTCTGCAATAAGAAGAATCTGAAATAAATGCAGGAAACGATTTCTCAACTGATGATATAAAAAAGAGGCCGTCCTCTGCTACTCCGCTACTGCAAGTTTAGCCGAAGCGTAACTCGTAGTTGGCATGTTGTAAGCTTTCAGCTTATGCAAGAAAGCTGATATAATCTAGCCACAGGTTACGCTATGCTAAACCTGCGGCGGGTGGGGCTCAGAATGGAGTCTTATTTTTCTGCAATAAAAGTCCCATCAATCCTGGTTGCCTTCCAGCAGCTGCCTGGCCTTGACAAAGGCTGCGCGGTATGTTGCAATGAAGTCGTCACTCTGGAGCTCGTAAGTGATGCCCATTTCCAATCGTTCGAGATGTTGCTGATGGATGTTGCGGAGCAAGCCTTTTATTTTTTTCACACGCAGCAAGTAAGCCGCCTGAAAGATGGCATCGGGAAAACGCCCCGCGGGCATCCATACTTCGTCTGATTCATCAAAGAGTAACTGCAATTCGTTTTCGAGTGGTTCCATTTTCTCCTTCTTGCGCGACCACTCCGCATAGGCACGGTAGTAGTCATAGATTTGGTAGGGCTCTACTTTTTTAACAAAATCTTCAAATTGAGAAGTAGCTAAAAAAGGTTTTT
Organism: Cyclobacteriaceae bacterium; assembly: GCA_036569145.1. Classification (GTDB taxonomy): domain Bacteria; phylum Bacteroidota; class Bacteroidia; order Cytophagales; family Cyclobacteriaceae; genus DATCRE01. Next base: position 5,700 of record DATCRE010000151.1, on the reverse strand, counting down.
GCTCTGTGGTCAAATACACAGCGCCTTTTTCCTGCACTTCGCGCCAGGCGGTAAAACATTTCTCCTGGTAAGTGCCTCGCAGGTCGGGCAGTGCAAGCAAATTAAGTGGACCAATATGCGCATCATACCATACATACCAATTGGGGTATAGATCGCTAGCACCCATCACATCGTTTTCATCTTTAAAATCCGTGTAGTCTTGCCAGTCGAAAATATCATTGTCGTGGTGATCATAGGGAGCGCCTTCAAGAAATTCGATGAGGGCATTGAGTTCATCGTCCGTGGCAGGCTGAATGAACGGGCATGCTTTGATGTTTTGCCCCCAGTAGAAAAACTCGTATGTCACTTCGATGGGTAAGTCAGCTTGATTGGCGCGCCATTGGCATTGCAAATTGAACAGTTTCTTTTGAGCAATCTGCCAGTAATAGCTTTCAGCATACGCCTGGTAGTGTAATGTGCTTTCATCTTTTACAGTTCGATAATGTTCTCCATATTGAAGAAGCAGCTCTTTGGTGGAAGCGTAGGATTCAAGAAATGTCTTGACACTGGTTTTATCGTAAGGGCTAGTGTAGGCAATTACTTTAGGATTACTTTTAAGTTCATTCAAAATAGTTTCCCGCGTAATCATGGATTGTGTGTTTAGATAGTGGAAGATAGCTTTTTAATTGACGAAATGAAAAGGAAATCTTCACCCCTCTCAGCTACTGCAAGTTTAGCGAAGCGTAACTTGTAGTTGCATATTGTAAGCTTTCAGCTTATGCAAGAAAGCTGAAAGCTAAACCTGCGGCAGATGGGGGACCCGATAAAGAGAGGTAGTTAAAATCACGCTTTGTTTGAGCAGGTTTACATTTTTTTAGTACGCCGATAGTGTTTAGCGTTTGATTCATAACGTTCCAAAATATCTGCCCTACGCTTACCAACCACCTCTCCCCACTTTGAAGTTTTGAATCGGTACTCAACTAAAATGTCCGCTGATTGAGTACGAATTTTATCTACGTCACTATAACTCCCCTCAATTCTTATATATAGTCTGTCGAATGCAAAGCTGTTATCTATTTGGTTCACAGTAACATCGAAAGAGTAATCTGTGCCAATAATAAATGTCTGACCAGGACCAATTTCAATTGGTTCTGGAGCTCCCATAAAACCGTTAGTGTTTGCACCAAACATAGTTTTTATTAGCAGGTGGACATTGTGGGCGGTTGCTTGGTACGAGTGGAAATGTATTCTGTATACTATACTTTCATCGTTACGGCTAATGATTTCCACTCCATTAGCTACCTGGTTAATTGCCAAAGTTGGTATTGGCGTACCTGTGGTTATAATTAGTTTCTCAAATCTTTCTTGACCTTCATTGTAGATAATTCCAAAGTTCGCTAACTCTTGATTGAAATGTTTAGTGAGCGAATCTCGGCTTTCTTTGGCGACTGTGATATTCTCCTTACTCAGTTCAATATTTCTTAACGATAGCTCTTTATTTTCTTCTCCTAGTTCTAGGATTTTTGTGCTCTTCTGAGACGATGATAAATTTTGTTTGTATGTACCATAACCAGCTATCACAGCCCCGATTATAGTTATTACAGTTCCTGTTGCAATGATTGCTATTGGGTTCATTTTTTTACAGTTGACATAGGGATTTAAGATATATAAAACAATTGAAATTGACCAGTGAGGGTTCTTTTCGCTCGACAATGTTTCGACGTTTCAAAAAAATATCAACTGTCCGATATACTGCCTATACAATTTTAAAGACGTATTTTTTATGCGAATGATGTCGAAATAGATGTGTTTTGTAGAAACATAATGCCTGTTCCGCTACTGCAAGTTTAGCGAAGCGTAACTTGTAGTTGGCATGTTGTAAGCTTTCAGCTTATACAAGAAAGCTGAAAGCTTGATATAATGTAGCCACAGGTTACGCTAACGCTAAATCTGCAGCAAATGGGGGTACAATAAATGTAAATATGATACTAATGTTATTTTTTCAGATACATAAATGCAGCTTGCATTTTCAAGTTCGTTTCATCAAAGGGGGCGACTGCTACGCCATTTTTCCACAGCATTGAAATACGGTATGAATTTTCTGAAGTCACATATACATCAGAACCGTCTACTGCAATTGCTTGTGCGTAGTGATCATCATCATTCATTTCACCCGTCAATGTAACAGCGGTTCCATTTTTCCAGTACTTGGCTACATCCCAGGTTCCATTGGTTTCATATCCTGTTACATAGACATCATCACCAGAAATTAAAATTGAATTAGCCTGAGAACTTTGAGTTCCGAGTGTTACAGCAATTCCATTTTTCCAATACTTGGCTATATCGCAAGATCCATTGAATTCCGATCCTGCTACATATACATCAGTGCCGGAAATAAAAATTGAATGGGCTTCGGCGTATTGTGTTCCGTCTGTCAACTCAACAGCAGTCCCATTTTTCCAATACTTGGCAACAGTTTTATGAGGGTTAGCTTCATATCCGCTAACATAAACATCTTGTCCTGATACCACAATTGAGCTGGCAGATGCATTATGCGTACCGTCTGTCAATGTCACCGCTATTCCATTCTTCCAATATTTGGCTACATAGTTTGACCCGTTGGATTCAGACCCGGCCACATAAACATCGCCATTCGCCACCACTATTGAGTTGGTCAGCGGAAACTTTGTGTCATAGGTCAATTCGTGACGTTTATTATTTTTAAAGTAAACGGCAGGATCAGTTAAGAAAAAACCGGTCGTATAAACATCTGCTCCGGAAACTGTGCCGCCACCAATAAAAAATGACTTCAAACTATCTGCTATAGTTGTTGCTACTCCGTTTTTCCAATATTTAAGTATTCTGTAGCCACCTCCAATATCTTCCATGCCGAACAAGTAAACAGTTGTAGAAGGAATAGTTTCATCATTTTTGCAATTGGTCATAACCATTGCCATAATACTAATGAGTAAGAACGATATAATGCGATTCAGTTTCATGAAGGATTGATTATTTAAATTTTGATTTAATGAGAAAGGGTTGTTTAAAAAATTAATACTTGGCGCTGAAAGCTCGATATAATATAGCCACAGGTTACGCTATGCTAAACCTGCGGCGGATGGGGATTGATGCTATTTTTTCAGATACAGAGACCTTATGTGTATTCTTGAGTTTGTTCTATCAAAAGGGGCGACTGCCACTCCATTTTTCCACAAAATTGAAGGACCATAGGAAGTTTCCGAAATCACGTATACATCGGATCCATCTACTGCAATTGCTCCTGCATAATAATCATCATTCATTCCATCCGTCAAATCAACAGATGTTCCATTTTTCCAATACTTGGCTACATAATGGGTTCCGTTGGATTCAAATCCTGTTACATAAACATTATTGCCAGAAACTAAAATTGAATTAGTGCCCGAGTTTCGAGTTCCGAGTGTTACGATGGTTCCATTTTTCCAATACACGGCAGTACTCTGAATTGTGTTGTATGTCCACCCGGCTATATAGACATCATTGCCAGAAATGAAAATTGCTCCTGCATCAGAATTTTGTGTTGCTAACTCAACAGCGGTTCCATTTTTCCAATACTTGGCTACATAGACATTAGCTGCGTTGACTTCTCCTCCCGAAACGTAAACATCTGTTCCCGATATCGCAATTGAGTGGGCGTATGCATCTGTCGTTCCATCGGTCAACGATACAGCTATACCATTTTTCCAATATTTGGCTACATATTTAGATCCGTTGGATTGAATTCCGGCCACATAAATATCACCATTTGCTACAGCGATTGACGAGATGAACAAGGAAAACTTTGAACTATCTGTCAATTCAGTACGTGTATTGTTTTTAAAGTAGGCCGTACGGTAATCTCTGTAATTACCGGCCATATAAACATCTTCTCCTGAAACAGCGCCAGCACTGAGATAAAATGACTTCAAACTATCTGCTATAGTTGTCGCCACCCCATTCTTCCAATATCTAAGAGCTTTGTAATCTCCTCCAATATCTTCAATGCCCAATGCGTAAATCGTTGCAGGAATTGTTTCATCATTTTTGCAATTGGTCATAACCATTGCCATAGTACTAATGAGTAAGGTTAGGGAGTTGCTTAAAAAATTAATACTTGGCGCTGAAAGCTTGATATATTATAGCCACAGGTTACGCTACGCTAAACCTGCGGCAGATGGGAGCTCGCTAAACATAAAACTGTTACTAACCTTCAACAACTTTAATGCTCTCAAGTACTCTTTCATATAGAAGTCTGTCATAGTCTTCATCCCATTCTCTTAACTTATAATACGCTTGCAATGCTAGTTCGTATCGAACTGGAGCAACAACAGTTTCATACTCTATCTTACTAAATTCCTCTTTGCTTGCTTTTCTAAGTCTGTCTCCTTTGTAATTAACAACATGCATATCAGGTGGAGTGCCCAGCTTATAATAAGGCAATTTTATTTTATCAACATTCGAGGAATCATTGCCAATGATCTTCCAGTCCTTATGATACAGTAATGCATCCATCGTATAGCCCAGGAATAAAATCTGATCATTAATGATTTCCTTTAAGCTTGGCCAGCCTTTCCCTGTATAAACTTTCTCAAAAACAACGATGATAAAATTACTCTTATTAGGAATATTAATGATTTGACCAAAACCGGTCTCTTCATCACTAACCGGTATGGTGAATACATCTCCAACTTTCAATTTCATTATTCGTTAACTTTGGTTTTCTTTTTTATAATATTCTTTTTATTGGATGTGCCTCCGTTAGGGTTTGATTTATTCGTAGGCCCACCTCTTGCATCCAATGCCTTTTGTTCTTTCATATCTAACTTTTTACCTGGTTTTCCCTTATCAATTTTTTGAAACTCAAAGCTAGCTCTTGGATGTTTTCTTGCATGCTCTGCTTGCCTTGCCGCGTAACGCTCTGCACTCTTGGCCTGACCAACATAAGGCTTAAGACCTCCAGGCATTTTATCAGTGCGTAAATAAATTATTCCTTCTGCTTTGCCTAGTGCTCCAGTAATTTTTGAAATACCTTTATCAGTAATAGCGCCAAGAACAATTCCGGCCATAGCTTCGCCTGCTATTTCAGATACCGCTCCATTAACTGATCCCGTTTCCTGAATTTTATCGACAAAATTTTGCTTAGCTCCATCCACTACAATATCCGCAGCAGCTTCTGGAGATCCATAAGCGATTGTACCTAAAGCATCAATATTTTGAGCTGCTTCTACAATGTTCCCGCCACCTGAATTCCAAGTATTTGCTACAAATTCTCCAACTCCTTTAACGGCATTCCATATCCCTTTAGCAGCGGCCTCACAATCTATTCCAGGTGGGCAATCTCCTTTTGGGTCGTTATGAAGTATAGGATTGTTAAAGCTGTAATTGTATGGTGTCCATGAATACATCTCATCCACCATTGGATCAACTTGCCACCATCTGCCATCAGCTGGATCAAGCATTCGGTAAAATGTTTCATACACTCCAAGATCAAGATCGTCTTGTATTTCAGAGCCAGCGTTATAGAGATATTTATTCTTAACACTATTCTCTCTCACGTAGGAGTTGTATTGCAACCCAAATGGATAGTAACTATCCATCTGAACAATAGCGCTTGGCGTATAGGTAATGCTTACATCGTCTATGTAAACATCTACTAAAGTAGGGTGTTCATTGCTCACATACAAATAAGCATAGCCGGGTTCT
>DATCRE010000150.1:0-3183 GCA_036569145.1 Cyclobacteriaceae bacterium | reverse complement strand
ACCAAAAACCTGAAGAAGGTAGAGGAGCTTGAAGACTTCCTTGACTCCATTGCCGTAATAGGCAAACCTGTTTCCTTGCTGAGTTTTATCAAAGCATCTAACCAGGCCTTCTATAACAACAATCCAGCACGTTACAAAATACCATCGAAACAAGATGCCATTTTTATCTTACGCTACATGAAAGGCCAGAGTGATAATAGCGGTCTCTTCAAATCATTTGTTGACTCAACATTCAGCAAGATGCGTATATCATGCCAGATGGCCGATATCGGTTCTGCAAAACTGGATTCACTTGTGCATGGTGTTATCGAACCGAGAATGAAAACTATTTTTGTATCGACTGAGAAAGATTCTGTTGCCACAGCTATTACAGGCACAACTAAAATCTTTATCAAAGGCAACAAGTTTTTAATTGCCAACCTTCAGGAAAGCTTATTGCTCGCTTTCATTTTAATTACGTTTTCCATGGCTATTCTGTTTGCCAACGTGAGAATGATTATTATTTCACTCATACCAAACTTACTAGCTATGATGATTACTGCTGGTTTAATGGGCTTCTTTGATATTCCCCTCAAAGCCAGCACAGCTTTGATCTTCAGTATTACCTTTGGTATTTCGGTTGATAACTCGATACGCTTCCTCGCTAAATACAGACAAGAGATTTTATCTAACAACTTCTTTATTGCCAAAGCTGTTAGTGATAGCATTCTTGAAACCGGCAAGAGCATCATCTATACATCCATCGTGTTATTTGCAGGTTTCATCATCTTTGCATTCTCATCATTCGGTGGTACAATAGCGCTGGGCGTTTTAACGTCAACCACATTGGTAATTTCCATGTTCACCAACCTGATACTTCTACCGGCCCTGATACTTTCGTTTGACAGACCGAAGAAGAAAAAGGATGAACACTTGCTTATTGATGATTTTGATTCAAGCTTTTACAGTGAGCATGAAGATGAAGAGATTGATCTGAGCAAAATTAAAATACACGACAGAAGCGGATCAGCCGAATAGATAACACACAACTCCAAACTTAACTGATAACGATTAACCGATAACGGTAATAATGAAGTACAAAGAGCACAAAGAATTGAATTTTGCGAAGATCGCAGAGGAGGTACTCGAATTCTGGAAGAACGAGAAGATTTTTGAAAAGTCAGTAACCAACCTTGAAGGAGCCAAGACTTTTACATTTTATGAAGGTCCTCCATCAGCAAACGGAACACCCGGTATTCACCATGTAATGGCGCGTACCGTTAAAGATATTTTCTGTCGCTATAAAACATTACAGGGTTTCCAGGTAAAACGTAAAGGTGGCTGGGATACACACGGTTTGCCTGTAGAACTTCAGGTTGAGAAACAACTGGGCATCACAAAAGATGATATCGGTAAAAAAATTTCCATTGAAGATTATAACAAGAAGTGCCGCGAAACGGTAATGATGTATAAAGATCAGTGGGACGACCTCACAACCAAAATGGGTTACTGGGTTGATCTTGAAAATCCATACATCACGTACACCAAAGAATACATCGAGTCACTCTGGTGGATCTTAAAACAATTCTACGATAAAGGTCTTCTTTACAAAGGATATACTATTCAGCCATACTCACCATCAGATGGCACTGGCTTGAGCTCACACGAACTTAACCAGCCCGGTTGTTATAAAGATGTTAAAGACACATCTATTGTAGCGCAATTCAAAGTAACGCGTAATACATCATCTGAATTTTTATTCAAGCAGCCACAAGGCGATGTATTCATTCTCGCGTGGACAACCACGCCATGGACACTTCCTTCAAATACAGCGTTAGCGGTTGGAGAGAAAATCAATTACGTTCAGGTTAATACATTTAACCCTTACACATTCAAACCTGTAAGTGTTGTTCTGGCAAAAGATCTGGTTGGCAAATACTTTACCGACAAGAACAAAGATTTAAAGCTTGAAGATTACAAGCCCGGAGATAAAGCCATTCCGTTTGCTGTTGTTCAGGAGTTTAAAGGAAAAGATTTAGTTGGCATTTCTTACGAGCAACTCATGCCTTACATCCAGCCACTCTATGATGCTGACAAAGCATTTAAAGTAGTTGCAGGCGATTTCGTTACAACAGAAGATGGTACTGGTGTTGTTCATACTTCACCAACCTTCGGTGCTGATGACTTCAGGGTGGCCAAACAAAATGGCATACCACCACTAACCGTAAAAGATGAACTTGACAATGAAGTACCAACTGTCGATAAGAAAGGTAAATTCATAAAAGAAATTGGCGCAAAACTTCAGGAAGGTGTTAAACAATACAATATCAAAACACACAAGCCTCTTGGTGCTGATGATTTCTATGTGAAGAACTATACCGATGAAGATGAAACAAATCCTGATTACAAAAACACGGATGTTATCATCTCCATTATTCTGAAAGAACAGAACAAAGCTTTCAAAGTTGAGAAATACGAACACACGTATCCTCACTCGTGGCGTACTGACAAGCCTGTATTATATTATCCGCTTGATGCATGGTTCATCAAAACTACAGCGTTGAAAGATCGCATGGTTGAGTTGAACAAAACCATCAACTGGAAACCTGAGTCAACTGGCACAGGTCGTTTTGGAAACTGGCTTGAAAATTTAGTTGACTGGAATTTATCACGCTCACGTTTCTGGGGTACACCGTTACCTATCTGGCGAACAAAGGATGGTAAAGAAGAAATCTGTATCGGTTCAATTGCTGAATTGAAGAGTGAAGTTGAGAAAGCCAGGAAAGCCGGAATTACCAACGACAAGTTTGATGTAAACAGTCCTGACTTTGATCTTCACCGTCCTTATGTAGATGATATCACACTAGTAAGTTCAAAAGGCGAACCGATGTATCGCGAAACTGATCTTATCGATGTGTGGTTTGATTCAGGCGCCATGCCTTATGCGCAATGGCATTATCCATTTGAGAACAAAGATATTTTTGCCAATAGCTATCCTGCAGATTTCATTGCAGAAGGTGTAGATCAAACACGTGGATGGTTCTTCACGTTGCATGCTATTGCTGTTATGCTAAATGATAGCGTTGCGTTTAAGAATGTAATCTCTAACGGCCTTGTTCTTGACAAGACTGGCAACAAGATGTCGAAGAGAAAAGGCAACGTTGTTAATCCTTTTGAAGCATTAAGTCAATATGGCCCTGACCT
>DATCRE010000149.1:0-3289 GCA_036569145.1 Cyclobacteriaceae bacterium | reverse complement strand
CTAGTCATTCGTTCAAAGTTGTTTGCATCAGCTAACATTGAACTTTGAACGAATGGGCTAATAAACTAATGTCCAATGACTAATCGCCTAATGACTATTCACTTATAACAATTTCAACGTATCAACCAACAACTCATACTGCTCTTTAGAGTGTGTTGGGAAATTCGCAAAGCGGAGTTGTGTTTTCTTGGCAGGTCCATAACCGTCTCCGGGTTGCATACCTTTTTCAAGTAACAGCTTGGTGACCTTTTCTGTATGATCACCTGTGTTAGCAACAATGACAGTTTTAGATTGATAAGTAGCATCAGTTACGAATGGTTTAATCAATCCGTTACTTTGTAATGCCTGATAAAGTAAAGCTGATTTATACTCAGTCTCCTGGCGAATTGTTTTTATGCCACGACGTAAAAAATCACCAACTACTTTGCCGAGCAGATAAATACCCAACACGTTTGGAGTTTCTGGTGTTTGATTCTTCAATGCATGTGAATGCAGTGCCGGTATGTTGTGATAAGAGCCAATAGAAACACCTTTCGCTAAAAGTTGTTCAGCTTTGGCAATACATTTCTCATTCACCATCCATATACCTAAACCTGCAGGCAAACCAAAACCTTTTTGCACAGAGAAGAATACTGTATCAAGATTGTTGTAATCAAAGTCAGGGAAGGGCAGGGAAGACACAGCATCAACAGCTAACAATGCATTAGGATTCTTTTGCTTGTAGGCATAGATAGTTTCTAATGGCAGAGAAACACCACTGCTGGTCTCGTTATGAGTAACTGCAATTAACTCGGTAGAAGCCGGTATGTTAACATTAGCATCGAAACCTTTTCCCATCTCCACTTCAAGTTTCTGCGGATGCTTGTTCAGCAAGCCTGCAATCTCATAGAAGCGTTTAGAGAAAGATCCATTTACAAAATGGAAAGATTGATCTTCCACAAGATTTTGAATAATACGCTCCCATATTTCATTGGCAGAGCCAGTGAAATAAAGATGATAGCCGGATGGAAGATTGAGCAATTCACGCAATCCTTCAGTAGCTTCCTTCGAGATTTTCTCAAATTCTTTACTGCGATGTGACAGGGAAGGCACACCATCTTTAAAAGCCTGGCGCACATGATCTTCAACCGTAAAATACAGTTGGGAAGGACCGGGGGTGAAGTTGATTCTAGTCATACGTTATTTTGACGCTGCAAATGTAATTTTTTTTAACGTTTGCGTGCGAAATAAGACGATACAACGACTTGAAAATTAATCTAAAAAATTTAGAGCATGGAGGGTTAAAATAAGGGCGTATTATTTTTTACCTTGCGCCATACCTACTCGGGTTTGGGACACGTTTGCTGAACCTAACAATTATAAACAATACCGAGTGTAGCCGACGTACAAAACCAGGCCTCACCCCGACTTGTCGGGGCCTCGCCCTAAAAGCAGGATAACAGTGGAAGGTTGCGGATGAAGGCAGCTCAAATCTTGTCTTTTTGAGGTTCAGAAACACCTCTCCAAATTCGGTAGGTTATTTTTTATTCTTACCTCCACGCAACGACTCATTAATTTCCTTACGCTTTGGGCTGATTACCGTTTGTGGATATATTAGTCATCAAAGTATTAAGGGTATGAAGCTAGTTCATTGTTTAATCGTTTGCCTGCTATTCGTTGGGTGTGACAAGTCTTCCAAAAAAAGATTCATAGATACTGATATTGAGAAGTTAAAAGTAAATGATGTCTCTCTTAGTGAACCTGGCATGGGTGATTGGTTGGATATGCATGCTGAATCCGGACAGTCATTTGAACAGTACAAAAAAGTACATCCTGTTTCACCCAATGAAAAACAGAATAAAATATATCTGCAGCCTATTGGAAAATTTTCCTTTAGAGAGTTAGACATCGTTACGAATACTGCTGAGTATATCGAAATATTTTTTAATCTAAAAGTAGTAATGCTACCCTCTATAGATGAAGCCACCATTTCTGGGAAAGCAAGAAGAATTCATTGGCAAGGACATGAACAATTTCTTACAACGTCTATTCTGGATAGTCTTCAGACAAAAATTCCAAGTGACGCTATTGTCGTTATGGCTATAACCGCACACGATCTTTATCCAGATCCAAATTGGAATTTTGTATTTGGTCAGGCACGAACAAAGAAAAGAGTTGGAATATCATCCCTTTTCCGTTTTCTGCCTGATGAATCAGATTCATCAGCGAATAGTTCTCTCGGCCTTGAACGATTTATAAAAACTTCTTCACATGAGATTTCTCACATGTTTACATGCCAGCATTGTACCAATGCAGTATGTGTTATGAATGGTTCCAATAGCGTTATGGAAGCAGACGAGCGACCCAATAGGCTTTGTACGAATTGTCTTAGTAAGCTTCAATGGAATTTGGGTTTTGCAGTTAAGCCTCGTCAGAAAAATCTCCTCGACTTTTTTTCAAAGCATAAGCTTAATAAAGACCATGATTATGCTAGTAAGGATTTGGCATTACTAAATTAAGCATACACAAAAAAAGCCTGTGATATATATCTCAGGCTTTTTGTTTAGTGCAATGGAAACGACAATTAATACAAAACTCTAAACTTAATCGTCTGTTCAATCTCGCGAAGTTTTGTGATAACGTCCTTATCATATTCTTTGTTGATATCAGTAATCACGTAACCAATAGACTCATTCGTCTTCAAGTATTGACCAACAATGTTGATACCATTTTCAGCAAGAATCTGGTTGATCTTAGCCAGGATGCCTGGTACATTATGATGGATGTGAATTAAACGATGAGCATCTTTCAATATAGGTAATGTTAGATTCGGGAAGTTAACACTGATAGAAGTGCTTCCTGTATTGATATAATCCATCATCTTGGCAGGAACAAAGTTTCCAATGTTCTCTTGTGCTTCTAATGTGCTTCCTCCAATGTGTGGAGTAATAATTGTATTTGGCAAGCCGCGTAATTCAGATTGGAACTCTTCATCGTTGCTTACAGGTTCATAAGGAAACACGTCAATAGCACAACCTGCAACTTTACCGTTTTTGATATTTTCTTTTAATGCGTTAATATCAACAACATGTCCACGACTCAGGTTGATAAAGATCACACCCTTCTTCATCATGGCGAATTCTTTCTCGCCGATAATGTTTGTGTTAGACTTGCGTCCATCAACGTGCATGGAGATAACATCAGCTTGTTCAAGAACTTCTTTCATGGTTTTGCATTTCACAGCATTACCAAGAGATAGTTTTTCTTCAGCGTCATAATAAAATACTTTCATACCCATTGATTCTGCAAT
>DATCRE010000148.1:0-7276 GCA_036569145.1 Cyclobacteriaceae bacterium | reverse complement strand
GAGCAATGACGCTCACATTGTCATTGATTTAAAAGAAGGTATTGGTTGGGATAACGCAACTGACACACACATGGAGCAAATCAATGATACAACGCTTGTTGGTTATAGGTATTCAACAGGATGGGCCCTCGATCAACGAATATTTTTTGCCGCCATTTTTTCTAAGCCCATTCAGTCTGTAACACTTTACAATGACACTATACCACAGCCAGGTAAAACTGCTACAAGCAAACGAATTAAAGCTATCACTAATTTTAAAGTGAATAACAATGAACAAATTCTTTTGAAAGTCGGTATCTCGCCGGTGAGCATTGACAACGCATTACAGAATATTAAAACCGAAATACCACATTGGAATTTTGATCGTGTTGCTACTGAGGCTGATAGGTTATGGAATAAAGAGTTAAATAAAGTGCAGGTAGATGTTAAGGATGATGCCCGTAAAAAAATCTTCTACACATCATTATATCACACCATGATTGCTCCTTCAATCTTCAACGATCACAATGGAGATTATCTTGGAACTGACAAGAAGGTGTACCATGATACAACCTTCACCAATCTGACTACATTTTCATTGTGGGATACGTACAGATCAACGCATTCACTCTATACCATTCTACAACCGGAGCGGGTAGATAATATGGTGAATTCATTATTGGCTATTTACAAGCAACAAGGAAAATTACCCGTCTGGCATCTTATGGGTAACGAAACAAACACGATGCCCGGCAACAGTGCGTTTCCTGTTATAGCCGATGCTTATCTTAAAGGATTTGATGGCTTTGATGCTAAGCTTGCCTTGGAAGCTATGAAAGCCTCTGTGTTAAGGGATGATCGTGGATTGAAATCTGTTCGTGAGCAAGGTTATATTTCTGCTGATGCTGAAGTTGAAAGTGTTGCCAAAGGATTGGAGTATTCTATTGACGATTGGTGTGCTGCACAGCTCGCTAAGAAAGCTGGCAATGAAGAAGAGTACAATTACTTTATAAAGAGGGCAAAAAATTACAACTACTATTTCGATCCCGAAACACGTTTTGTAAGAGGAAGAATTTCAAAAGATAAATGGAGAACGCCTTTCAGTCCGTTTATTTCAAGACACATGAAAGATGATTTCAGCGAAGGCAATGCATGGCAATACACATGGCTTGTACCACATGATGTAGAAGGATTGATTTCGTTGCTTGGTGGAGAAGAAGCATTCCAGCAAAAACTTGATTCGTTGTTCACCATAAAAGGTGATATGGGAAAGGAAGCATCGAATGATATCTCTGGTCTCATTGGTCAGTATGCTCATGGCAATGAACCCAGTCATCACATTACTTATTTGTATGCTTATGCCGGACAACCCTGGAAGACTGCAGAAAAAGTAAGATACATTCTCGACAGTTTATATACAAACAAACCGGATGGTATCTGTGGCAATGAAGATGTTGGACAGATGTCGTCGTGGTATGTATTCTCTACGTTAGGATTTTATCCCGTTAATCCGGCAAATGGTGCTTACGTCATCGGTAGTCCCGCTGTTGACAAAGCTGTACTGCATCTGCCGCATAACAAAACCTTTACGATCACGGCAAAGAATAACTCTTCAAAGAACATTTACATTCAGCAAATCACATTCAACGGTAAGCCTTATACAAAGACTTATATTACATATCAGGATATAATGTCAGGTGGAGAGTTGTCCATTGAGATGGGCGACAAACCAAGTACTATCTGGGGAGTTAACAAGGAAGATTGGGCTAAGTCAAATTTATAGTAGCATAAAAAAATCATCTCCTGAACGTTGTAAAATTCAGGAGATGATTTGTAGCTATTCAATTGAGTCAATACACTTCAAAGGAAGAAATCAACGGACAGGCTTTTGAATCAATAATGCTAAGACGAATCTTGTTTGTTTCCACTGGATTCAGTTTTAGTATTCGCTTATAACCAATAGTAGTACCTTCGGCTACACTCTTCCATGCGTTGTCTTTCCAGATTTCTATGTTGAAAGATTTAACGCGTTGTCCAAGCTTGATGTATTCCTGCAACACAACGTACTTCACTTGTTGAGTCTTGCCGAAATCAATTTCAACAGTACCTTTTGTAATTTCATCATCCGTTGCCCAATAGGTTTCAGAATTTCCATCAGCTACATTGGTTGGCGCATACGCATCTGCTTCACCCCGGTATGAGCTTGCTGTTACAGTCGTCACTGCGGCCAGGTTAGTTTTAAATTCAGTATCGAGCAAGGCTCTAAAACCTTTTAGTGCTTTCACATCATTTTCATGAAAGAGTCCGCGCTTGTCAGGCGGCACATTTAATAAAAGTGTAGAGCCACGACCAACAGATGTTAAATAGATTTCAAAAAGTCTCTCTGGTGATTTTACAAGTGAATCTTCCTTAGCGTGATAAAACCATCCTGGTCGTATGGATACATCTACTTCGGCAGGAACCCAATGTGTTCCATTCTCATTTCCAGTGTTCAACAGTTTTTCGATGCCTGCTTTACCTGCAAACAACGTGTCGGTTGAAATTGTATTCCAGTTGGTTTCACCGGCAATTCCATTTTCATTTCCAACCCATCGCACGCCAGGGCCTGCATCGCTGAAGAAAATTATGTTAGGCTCATACTGTCTTACAACATTCAGCGTCGTCGGCCAATCGTAATACGTTGCGCCGTTAATCTTTCTTGTTTCTTTGGCTCCGCCGTAATATCCATCTCCTCCGTTTGCACCATCAAACCACATCTCAGAAACAGGACCATAATTCTTAAAGAGTTCATGCAGTTGATTACGATAATACGTGATATACTCTGGCGTGCCGTAGTCAGCACGATTCCTGTCCCATGGTGAAAGGTAAATTCCAAATTTCAATCCATGCTTCTTACAAGCTTCTGATACTTCTTTAACAAGATCTCCTTTGCCGTCCTTATACGGACTTTTCTTAATGGAGTGTTCTGTGTACTGACTGGGCCATAAGCAAAAGCCATCGTGATGCTTACATGTGAGGATAACTTGTTTAAAACCCGAGTCTTTTAATGTGTTTACCCACTGATCAACATTTGTTTCACTGGGATTGAATATAGATTCTTTTTCATCACCATACCCCCACTCTTTATCGGTAAATGTATTGACTGTAAAATGTATGAAAGCATTCAACTCCATGGCATGCCATGCAAGCTGAGCATCTGTTGGCACTGGCCCCACAGCTACCGGAGGTGTAACTGCTTTTTTTGAACATGAAACAATCAGTAGAAATGGAATGAGAAACAGAAATCGATATTGCATAGTATATATTTTAAAAATCAATTAACATAAGCAAATGCTACGGCTGGACTGTAACTTCTGGTTAGCGAAGTAGGAAGATAAACTTTCACCATGTTTCCTTGTGACTTCCATTTTACCTTAACGTTTGTTCCTAAGACTTTCATGATCGAACCTTTCTTTGGTACATTACCTGTCCATGAAATCATAGACGGTATTTGTTCATTTTCAGGCATGCATGCAATAGCATACTGGGTATTGTCTTTGCCTCTCGTAAAAAAAGTATTTTCAGATTGAAAGACAGTTACCGTTCGTGTATTATAAATGGCATTTCCATTTTTAGAAAGCCAGATGCCAATTTCTTTTAAGCGGCTAATCTGAGTTGCATTCAATTCTCCTTGTGCGTCTGGTCCAACACCAAGCAATAAACTACCACCCTTTGCTACAACTTCTACAAGTTTATGGATGATCTCGGCGCTCGATTTGTAATTATCATTTGGCACATGCCCCCATGCATAACCTAACGTAATACAACTCTCCCATGGGTTATCTATTTTATTTTTCGGAATACTTTGTTCTGGTGTCTGATAATTTTCATAAGGACCGTGTACAGTTCTGTCGACAATCAATAATCCTGGTTGCGCTTTCCTTGCCATGTCAGCAATGCGAGGAATATCAATGTGCTGACTCCACGGAGGTATAGGTGCACCCCACGCACGCACTTCGTCAGTAACAGTTTCAAGCGGTCTTACCCAGCCACCATCAAGCCAGAGAATATCTATGCTACCATAGTTATGCATAAGCTCACCGATCTGATTATAGGTAAATTGTTTGAATTGATTCCACCGCCAGGGATATCGGCGAATATCATAATTCACATTTCGGTTTGGTGTAGCATATTTGGGCCACCAGAAATATTCTGAATGCCAGTCGGGCTTGGAGTAATACGCACCGATCATGAAGTTTTGCTTCCGAAATGCTTCGAATACATATTTGGCAACATCAGCGCGTGGGTTATTACCAAAGGGACCGTTGCTAATTTTAAAATCAGTTTGCTTTGTATCAAACATGTTGAATCCATCGTGATGTTTGGTTGTAAAAACAACATAGCGCATGCCTGCATCTTTAGCAGCTTGAGCCCATTGCTCCGGATTAAATTTTACGGGATTAAATTTATCTCGTAACCCCCAGTACCAGTCTTTATACTTATCATACGAAGAGGCACTATCACGTTCAATCCAGTCTTCAGAACATAATTGCCATGATTCAATGATACCAGGCACGGCATATAATCCCCAATGAATGATCATACCAAATTTCTGATCCTGCCATGTATCCAATTTCTTTTGAACCAATGGATCGGTAGGCCATTCATACATTGTGGATTGTTGATGAATATTGCCTTGAGCAAAAACAATACTTGAGCAAAGTAAAAAAACCAGACTCAGCGCATATCGAAGTGATGTATATTTAATCATTATAGTTTTTATATAGGCGATTACTAAGCTAACAAAAAAAGAGGTTGCATTGCTGCAACCTTCTTTTTATCACTACTAACCAAAAATTTATTCTCTTTCACGAGAGATTGAAAATCATTACTTGGTATCCCACCAAACATTCGCGTTACCTACATCTGCTTTTCCTGGAAGAGTACTCACAGCGGCATCAACTGCATCTCTATTTGTACTGTACTCGTTAGGCAAATAGGTCAACCTTTTCATTACACCTTTTCCGACGGTTACGTTATCAGTAGCCAGCAGCGGATATAATATGTCAGCATCAGTTCTTCGCAGATCAGACCATGCTTCCCATGACTCTGGGAAAAGTCCAAGATACTTCTGAACTGCAATCTGCTTACGTTGTTCAGCTACAGTACCCGCCCATAGTACAGGTACATCTACAGGAGGTGTGCTTACACCTGCCGCAGCATAGTAAGAGGCAAAAGTAGGATCTGTAGCAGTAGTTGTTCCTGCTATATAGGTGCTAATTGTAGAAGCATTTGTAACTCCCCACTGTTGTAGAGACAGTGTAACACCTGTTTCATAATAAGATTGAGCCGTTCCACTACCCATACTCCATCCGTTCAGAGCACCTTCTGCGAGATTGAAGAAGGTCTCAGATGCCATCATAACTTCGATCGGCTTCTTTACATTATCTGCAAATGTGGTAGTCTGGTTTGTCATACTTAAAGTATCAGTGCTCCAGTTTCGCACCGTTGGACCACCATTTGGCTGACCTACGAAATGTCCATTAGTATTGGCCTCAAACCATATTGCAAGCCGGGGATCTTTGTATCCTTTCAAAATACTTTCCATATCAGCCGTCATATAAAAGCCCCAATATTTTGCCACATCAACAAAGTCATTGTATGCATCGCTGGTTGTTTTAAAATAAGCACTTCCATCATTAGACTGGATAACACCTGCAGCTACGGCAGCTTCTGCCTGAGTTTTAGCAGTAGAAGCATCCACATCAGATAATCTCAGCGCCAGACGTAACCTTAATGAGTTACCAAATCTTCTCCATTTTTCAACGTCTCCACTATATATTCTGTCATAGCTTTTGAAAATACCTACGGTACTTTCTGAAGAGGCACTCAAGGTAGCATTAGCCGCATCAAGCAATTTGAAAAAATCTGCATACATAGATTCCTGAGAATCATACGCTATTGATGCACCACCAACTCCTGCTTTGGAATAAGGTACAGGCCCCCAGGAGTCAGTGAATCTATGGAACATATAAACTTTCCAGATATCAAGAACAGCCAATGCTTCAGCATTTCCTTCTGATGCCGTGTATGCATTTCTCAGTGAAGGTACTGCAAGCGTATAGAATCTAGTCCAACCGCGGCTTCTCCATCCATCATTGATTCCATTTCTTTCTGTTTGATACCCTGCATCACCTGCAGACATATAGTGAGAAAAAAGCATTGAATGCAACATGGTAATTAGTCCATAAGTACCATAGTCATCTCCTGGAATGCTCCAGGAAGCATTACTGATTCCTTTATACAAGGCGTTGGCAAATGACGGACCCGCCATAGTGGCGTTCAACTGATCTGTTGTAAGGGTATTCGGATTGGTGTTAATCTTATCAAAATCCCCTGTACAGCTCACCGACAATATCAGAATGGTCAGTGCGATATACTTTATTTTAAATTTTTTCATCATGTGTCTTTTTAAAAATTGAGTTTCACATTAAAACCAATGTCTCTTGTGGTAGGAATATTGAATGATTCAATACCCTGAAGGTTTCCTACGCCTACTCCTTGCTCAGGATCAAAGTACTTAGCCTTGTTCGTAATGAAGAACAGGTTTCTTCCAACAATCGAGACATTCACGCCTGTGAATGGACCTTTTCCTAAAATTGTTTTTGGCACTGAATAACCTAATACCAATTCTCTTAAACGGACGTTGGTTGCGCTGAATACAAAATTTTCTGCAGATTTTGGATCACGACTTGCTACCTGCGTCCAATAATCTTCTGCTTTAATTGAAGTTGTATTCGCTGTAGTAGATGTAATATTTCCTTCAGAATCACGAGTAGCAACAACTCCATTTACTACAAAACCATCTGTTCGGCCTTTTAATGTCATTGTGCTTGCACCAACTCCGGCCAACTTTGATTGAGTATAGGAGATGACTTTACCTCCAACTCTGGCGTCGATCAGGAAGCTGAGCGAGAAGTTTTTGTAAGACAATCTGTTTTGCATACCACCTAACCATTTCGGATTGAAGTTACCTGCTTTTACATCAAAGCCTGAAGTGAATTCTGGTAAACCTGTTGTTCCGTTTACCAGGATCTTTCCATCGTCTGTGCGATTAAAGCCTCTGATATAAAGGTCGCCGTAGCCTCCACCTTTCTTAATAAGGGTTTGGGCTAACCGCTCATATCCGGTTGTGATTGATAGTTCATCACGTCCTGTCATGATGCTAAGTACTTTTGTTTTGTAGCTTGAGTAGTTGAAAGTTACATCCCATTTGAAATTATCGCTTTCAACAACATTTGCATTAAGCACTACTTCG
>DATCRE010000147.1:0-3587 GCA_036569145.1 Cyclobacteriaceae bacterium | reverse complement strand
GTATTGCCACGTAAGTTGTTCCATCTTCTCAGATCTTCAACACGAACACCGTGACGTATTGCAATGGATCCAAGTACATCACCACTTCTTACTTTGTATGTTTGTCTGTCCCGACCATAAGTGCTTCCTGGTGTATTCTTTGCCAGAAGTTCAATTTCTTTCTTGCCAATTTTAGAAGCAGAATCAAGAATAGCCATGCGATTCAAAGATAAGTTTGCTTTGGTCTGCACTGGAATATTCAATGTATAAGTCTTGCTGGTTTCTGGCAAAGCATTATGTTGAATAGCCGGATTGAGCTTTTGCAAATCTTCAAGGCATGTGCCTGTAAGGTTGGCAAATGTTTCAAAGTGTAAAAATTTTGAAACTGTAATAGTATCATGCATGATTGGCATTTCTTCTCCTTCAACAAAGAAGTTATGTTCATCGAGATAGTTCATTGTATAAATGATGGCGACAAACTGAGGCACATACGAACGGGTCTCTCGCGGGAGATGTTTATACACTTCCCAGAAGGACTTCTTGTAACCTGATCTGCGAATTGCTTTTTTAACATTTCCAGGGCCAGTGTTATAGGCAGCAAGTGCCAGTTCCCAGTCATGAAACATGCCATACAAGCTCTTCAAATATTTACAGGCAGCTTCTGTAGATTTATCAGGATCCATTCTTTCGTCAATGTACCAATCCTGGTGAAGGCCAAAATGTCTTCCGGTGGGAGACATGAATTGCCATAGACCTACCGCTCTTGCTCTTGAAACTGCTCTTGGATTGAGGCCTGATTCAATTATAGAAAGATATTTTAACTCGTCAGGTAAACCATATTGCGCCAGATATTTTTCGAATATGGGGAAGTATAGATTTTTTCTACGCATCACCATACGTGTGTATTCACGGTCGCGTACTGTAAAGTAATTGATAAATGCGTGAATCTTATCGTTATAGGTAAGTTGTATATTATCGCTTAGACAGCTCAACCTGTCTTCAACTAGCGCAGGACTATCTTCACCGGGTATGTACTCCAGGTTACTAGGTTGATAATAATACACAAAGTCTGCCGTGTCTTCCTTGAAGAGCATCTCCTCTTCAGCAACGGCAACTTCAAGTGAATCTACAACAACGGAATCAGCCACCTGGCTGTAGGTTGCAGAAAAAATGGTACTGGCAATAACAATAAGAAGAGCGTTTCTCATTCTAGTTCATTTTCATGACGAGATCAGAAAACTTAAAAAGTTTAGATTCTTCAAAATCGTCTGCAATAACTTGCAAACCAATTGGCAACCCTTGTTTGTCTTTACCACAAGGTAACGAAATAGCAGGAACACCAGCAACGTTGGCCTGCACAGAGAAAAGATCAGCAAGATACATTTCAAGCGGATCGCCTGAATGTTCACCTAACTTAAACGCTGTTGTAGGCGTAATTGGCATGATGATAAAATCGTATTGACTAAGTATTTCTTTCATCTCATTGCGAATGAGATGTCTTACTTTTTGTGCTTTTGTATAATAGGCATCGTAGTAGCTTGCGCTAAGTACAAATGTGCCAAGTAATATTCTCTTTTGAACTTCCTTGCCAAAACCTTCTGCACGAGATTTTTTGTACATCTCATGTAAATCCGTAGGGTTCTTGGTTCGGTAACCATAACGCACACCATCAAACCTCGAAAGATTTGAACTGGCTTCGGCTGTGGCCAGGATATAGTATGTTGGAAGTACATATTCATTTAACTTAAAATCAACCGGCTCGACGATGTGGCCAGCAGTTTTGAGTTTATTAAGAGTACTTATAATGTTCTCTTTGATCTCAGGCTGTAAGCCAGAAGATTCAATTTCACGTAAGTATGCAATCTTATATTTCTGTCCATTACTTGAATTTAATTCATTCAAATAATCAGGAACTGGTTTTGTAGAGACAGTGCTATCGAATTCATCTTTGCCAGCGATTACTCCTAAAACGAGAGCAATATCCTCCATTGATTTTCCGAAAATGCCAATGCAGTCAAATGATGATCCGTAAGCAATCAAGCCAAAACGTGATATGCGCGAATAGGTAGGCTTCAAACCATAAATGCCACAAAAGGCTGCAGGCTGTCTAACGGATCCACCGGTATCGGAACCTAAAGAAATCTGACACATATCTGCCATCACGGCTACTGCTGAACCGCCAGAAGAACCACCTGGAACACGTGTGTTATCGATATCATTTAACACGGGACCAAAGGCTGAGCTTTCGTTTGAAGAGCCCATGGCAAACTCATCACAATTCTGTCTGCCAATTATAATTGCATCTTCGTCCAACAGGCGTTGAACTGCAGTTGAATTGAATTGAGAAATGAAACCATCAAGTACTTTACTGCTGGCTTGTAGCGGATGGTCTTTGTAGGCTAATACATCCTTAATGCCGACAACGAGGCCGGCTAATTTACCCGCATTACCTTGTTTGATTTTCTTATCGACCTCAGAAGCTTTTTTGAGCGCTTCTTCACCATATACACTTAGAAATGCATTAAGGTGTGATTTTTTATCAATGATGTCTAGATGGTGACGTACTAAATCTTCGCAGGTAATAAGACCTTGCTGCAAATCGTTCCGAATTTCGCGAAATGTAGCGTATGTCTTCAACACTATTTGCCCTCTTCTATTTTACCTGTGTCTTCAACTTCTTTTTTAACGTCTTTTACGGCATCCTTAAATTCCTTAACGCCTTTACCCAGACCCTTCATAAACTCTGGTATTCTTTTCGCACCGAAAAATATGAGTACAAAAATACCGATGAGCAAAATCTCAGATGTGCCTATTCCACTGAACATATAAAAATTGTTTTAGAACAACAAAATTAGGTCAAAAAACGGTAATACCAAATCAAAGTGATTGGTGGTAAATTGGAGCTTTTAAGGGGATTTAGCTCCAAATTGACTGTTGTTACATGCTTTTGAGCCAACTCTGAGGGTCGAGCGGTGTTGTGTTTTTATGGATTCTGAAGCGAAGTTCGGAAATGCCATCGCTATTGGAAAGTACATGACCAATCTCCTGATTGGTTGATACCTTCTGACCAACTTTAACAGAGACGTCTTTTAGCCCTGTATAGACTGATAAATAATCACCATGCTTGATAATAACTGTGCTGCCTAAAGTTGGTATGAAAGCTACTTTTCGAACCTCACCTTCGAAGATTGATTTTACTCGTTCGTTTTCTTTTGTTTGAATATTGATGCCATCGTTTTGAATGACTATCCCTTTTAACACAGGATGATTCTGGCGTCCAAATTTCTGTGAAACGAATCCTGAAACGGGCCAGGGAAACTTTGTTTTGTTATCCTCAAAGGTTGATGAAAGTGCCACCGCATCTTTGGAGCGATTAGCTCTTGCTTCGCGCTCCATTTCTTCTTTGATAATGTCGTTGATGAGTTTATCGAGATTGGCTACGGCTTTCTTTGTCTCTTCAAGATCGTGTTTGAGTTTCTTTTCTTCTTTCTCAAGCGATTTAACTACGGAGTTTTGTTTTTTCTTAAGGTCGGTCAGGTTGTCGTTTTCTGTTACTTCTTCGGTGAGCAATTTATTTTTCTCATCACGCTTTACTCTGATTTCTCTAA
>DATCRE010000146.1:0-7725 GCA_036569145.1 Cyclobacteriaceae bacterium | reverse complement strand
GGAGTTATTCATTGGCGAGATTAATAAATTAATTCTGTTCTTGCTCGCCTTTATGTCTCCGTTCTTTGAGCAGATATCTGTTATACTGGGTTTTCCTATTCGGTTAAAACTTAGTATGCTAGCCGGAAATATTCTTTCAGCTATCGGCATAAATGTAAAGGTTGAAGGAAATATGATGTTATTGAATGGATCCTCCTTTGCAATAGATGAGGCTTGCATGGGTTTAAACATGCTTGCCTTCTCTATGCTTACAGGTGCAGTGGCCATTGCACATCAATATCGCAATCAGAAGCTACAATTGTCTGTTAAAAAAGTAACACTGTTCTTTCTATTTGTTTTTGCGTTGGATATTCTCTGCAATTTGTTGAGGATAATGATCCTGGTTCTATTCAAAATTGCACCTGAAAATCCTATGCATGAGTTTACTGGCATATTATGTTTCGTTGTCTATACTATGGTGCCGGTTTATTATATCAGCAAACATATAGTTAAGCAATTTGGAAAACCGGTTGCTAACGAAGCTGAAATCATTAGATGCAGTGGTCTGGGAAAATCTCTAATTATAATCCTCTCCTGTTTAACACTCCTTGTGGGCTTTCAATTGAATATAAAAAGAAAGCAAGCGTCAACACTGTATGCGTCTGTGAACTTGCCGGGATTCACCTCTGTTAACCTGAAAGGTGGGATTACAAAACTAAGCAGCAACAACATACTAGCTTATATAAAACCAATACCTGAATTTTTTACAGGAGAGCATTCTCCGTTATTATGTTGGAGAGGTAGCGGCTACCACTTTGAAAGTGTTCGCAGTATCAGTATTAGTGGTCAGGAAATTTATGTGGGAAGATTGATAAAACAAAAATCTGTGTTGCATACAGCATGGTGGTATAGCAATGGAAAAATTCAAACTATTAACCAACTGGACTGGCGAATGCGCATGCTCAAAGGTGAAAATCGATTTTCGCTCATCAATATAACTTCTGATAACGAAGATGATCTTCATGCAGCGTTGATTATGATCTTAAAAGAAAAACAGTTTAAAATCTCGTTGAATTAATTTGGTTACTATCATGGATGCTCTTATAAAACTTAATCAAAAGATCAGAAGAATTATTTTGCTCTTCATTGTCGGACTTGTGCTAAGTGGATTAACAGCACTTCCTATTGAACATCAGCTTCAATGGGCACATGATCATATTTCAAAATCAAATCTGTTTATTCCATTAGTTCAATGGATAGAGCTTGCGTATCGTGGTGTGAAAGAGACAAACATGAAGTATCCTTTTATTTCTTACGGTACTGACTGGCTTGCCTTTGCACACTTTGTAATAGCACTGGTTTTTGTTGGGCCGTTGCGCGATCCAATCAGAAATATCTGGGTTATTCAATTCGGTATGCTGGCTTGTGTTTTAATTTTTCCTTTCGCATTTATTGCTGGTACTATTCGCGGTATTCCTTTTTATTGGCAGCTGATTGATTGTTCATTTGGTCTCTTTGGTGGGCTACTTCTCTGGAATTGTTATTTTAAAATACAGAAACTCGAACAGCTTCTGAAAAATCTATGATGAAAAAATCTTTAGATAAAATTATTGTCCTGATCATATTCAGCATTGCCATGGCTGCATTGGAGAGTGCTGTTGTAGTTTATCTTCGGGAATTATATTATCCTGATGGATTTACTGTTGCTCTTAAATTAATTGATGAACATATTCTGCTTATTGAAATTATTCGCGAACTGGCAACGGTAATTATGTTAGTGAGTATTGCTTACCTGGTTGGTGAGAAGAGTAAAGAAAAGTTTGCTTATTTTTTATTGAGCTTTGCTGTATGGGACATTTTCTATTATGTCTGGCTAAAAGTTTTTATAGACTGGCCAGCCTCTGTTTTTGATTGGGATATATTATTTCTCATTCCAATAACATGGCTTGCACCAGTGCTAGCTCCTGTTATTTGTTCACTCACTATGATTGTTCTGGCAATGGTAATAATCGAAAAAAAAGAAATTAAAATATTTACCATTCCTTTTACTTTTTGGCTCCTTACAGGTTGTATATTAATTCTCTTCACATTTATGAAAGACTATGGAAGTATCTTATTTTCTACAGGTTCCTTTTCAGCGTATGTAAAATTCATCCAAAGCAAATCATTTGTGACTTCAGAGTATATGCCTTCTTCTTATAACTGGTTAGTATTCTGGATTGGTGAATTTTTTATTTGTTCAGGTATTATCTACCTCGTTAAAGGTAATTCTTTGAAAGATGTTACATGAATTTATTCAAGGAAGAATCAGAGTAAAGCTCCTTTTAAAATGATTGCTGCTATGGTGAAATAAATTATCAAACCAGTGACATCAACTAATGTAGCAACGAATGGCGCTGAAGAAGTTGCCGGATCAAAACCAAATTTCTTCAAGAAGATAGGAATCATAGAACCGTTTAATGTTCCCCACATTACAATGCCAATAAGCGAAAAGAATATAGTTACAGCTACTAACATATAATGCTGTGTATAATTAAACCAATGCATTTCCTGCCAAAGTATTATTCTTAGAAAGCCTATTGCACCCAATACAATACCGAGTGTAAGTCCTGCCAGAATTTCTCTTCGCATAACAAACCACCAGTCTTTAATGGTAATTTCTTTAAGCGCCATTGCCCTAATGATAAGAGTAGCTGCCTGCGATCCGCTATTGCCACCACTGGAAATAATTAACGGAATAAATAAAGCCAACACAACGGCTTTTGAAATTTCATTATCGAAATAACCCATGGCTGTAGCGGTGAGCATCTCGCCTACAAAGAGTATAATTAACCAGCCTGATCTTTTTTTGATTAGTGAGAAGAAAGGTGTTTTTACATAGGGAAAATCCAATGTCTCAACACCACCAAACTGTTGCATTTCTTTGGTTGTATTTTCTTCAGCGATGTCGAGCACGTCGTCAATTGTCACTACGCCTATTAAAACATTATCTGAATTTACTACAGGAAGTACAACTCTGTCGTATTCTTTAAATTTGGCTACAGCATCTTCCTTGCTCTCCGTAATTTGTAATGACACGTAGAAGCCATCGAGTATTTCTTCGAGCTTTTTAGCGGGATCATTTAACACCAGTCTTCTTATCGGAATATCATCAATTAATCTTCCGGCATCATCTACTACATAAATTACATTCACGGTTTCTGTATCCTGATATGTGCTACGCAGCAGCTCATGTACTTCAGCAATGGTCAGATCTAATTTTACAGAAGCAAAATCTGTATTGATAAATCGGGCAACACTCTTTTGAGGATAACCAAGAAAATTAAAAGTCTCTGCCCTGTTCTCATCGGTGAGATACATGAGAAAGGAAGAGAGCCTGGCATCACTGATAGAAGCATAGAATTCAAATCGCTCGTCTGATGCAAGTGCATTTAAAATGATGGAACGCTTTTCTTTCGGAAGACCTTCAATAATTTTTTGTTGCAGAACGGAGTCGAAGTAAGCAAATATTTTGGCTTGTGATTTCTCGGGGATAGACTCAAATGTTTTGAGTGCAGTGTCGGCATCGAAGGATGAAATTACTTTGGCAAGCTCGGCAGGATCAATCATTTTCTTCCCTCTTCCAAGCCTGGAGAAATCGCTAAAATCTCTCTTTAAAATTTTCGTTCTGAATTCTTTTACAGTCATAGTTCTCTCTTAAGTAAAGCTATACGCTAAGATGGACTATGAAGACTAAAGCAGAGTGTTAAAAAAAAATTAGAATTCAACATCATAAACATCTGATGCAATGATGATAGAAGGTTCGTAAGAATAGATAATGATGATATGAAGAAAAGTTAAAGCCTTAATAAGCTAATCACCACTCACACACTATCATGACCGGTTATAAATATGAGATAACGATCACTGAGTTGTCTATTTAATTACACCCATCCAGAATGCAATGTTTTTTCTCTTCCACGTATACGTTAATGCTACCGTATCACCATAGCTGATTATGGCCGGATAAGAAAATTCATCTCCGTCAACACCTGTTTCCAGGTCAATGCTGGTGGGCCATGTCTTACCATTATCAGTTGATGTTGCTAACGCTATGGGCCTGCGATTGCCCCAGTTTTTTCCATCACGATTATAGACTAATGCCAATGTTCCATCAGCAAGTTTGGTGAGATCTATGCCACTGTTGGGGTTAGGTAATTTTGTTTTATAAGCAGGCAACCATGTTTTACCATTATCATAAGAGTCGCTTCGGCAAATAACACCTGCTGAGCTTCTCAACAACATGTGTACTTTTCCAGGCGATGATTCCCATAATGTTGGTTGTATTATTCCTTCTCCTGGCACTGAGTCACGATTAAGTTTTAGAAATGGTGTAGAAGTCCATGTCTTTCCTTCATCTTCACTTCGATCTACAAATGCATTCCATACACCTTTCAATTCATTCGATGCTGGCGCTAACCATGTGCCATCTGAAAGAATAATGGATTTATTCCTAACTGGCCCACGACCTCCTTTATCACCTGGTACTAACTCTTTTGCTTCTGACCATGTGTTGCCATTGTCGGATGAAACTTTATACCATGTCTCCCACAGGTCTATGGTCTTCCCGATTTTAAAATAAAGTATAATTTCACCAGAAGGTTTTTTGAATAACACGGGATTCCAGTGTGGTTCTTCTCGAAGCTTGGCGATCTCAACAGGAGCTGTCCAGTGTGATGGTTTACCTTTAGAAATCCAGATTCCTACATCATCATGTTTTTCGTGCGTACCACCAAACCAGGCAACCAGAAACTGACCATCGTTTGTGCGCACTAATGTTGACGCATGGCATTGTGGAAATGGTCTCACCTCTCCGAAAACAAAATCTTTTGTTACTTCATGAATAGCACCCATCTTTTTATTTTCAATAGCGTTGCTCCTCACTACTGCACATCCTGATAAAATAACGAAACCTATAATAACACTGCCAGAAATAAATCTAAATAAGATCTGTTTATTCATTCTATAATTTTTAATATTCTCTGATTTGAAATTGAATCACCCGATTATTTTACGCTATTTGTTTTTAGGTGTGATGATTGGAAGGTGTTTACCTGCCTCAGTGAGCCACGCCCGAGTCATGAGTTCATGACCTGGAACTGTTGGATGTATTCCATCCCATATCCAATAATCGGCTGAAGCTCTCTTGCATGCTTTTGAAAACACTTGCTGATACTCAACAAAGACGGTGTTAAACTCTGCCGATAATTTTTTAACAACTTTCTGCTTTTCTTCTATTGCCTGATTCCATTGATCAAGATTTTCTTTCACCATACCTACTGGTAATACAAAGGGTTCTCCCAATATTAATAATGCATTAGGTAATGTTTCGCGAGTAGATGATAATAGTTTTCTATAGGCTGATTCAAAGTCATCCGGAGCTGAACTGTTTCCATTTTTAAATTTAAAGTAAACATCGTTCACGCCAACCAGAATACTGATCACATCTGGTTTAAGATCGAATGTATCGGTTTGCCAGCGTGCTGCGAGATCGGCAACTGTATTTCCACTAATACCTTTGTTGATGAATTTTAAATTCCGTTCAGGATAATCTGCGCCAAGACGACTCGCAATACTGAAAGCGTAACCATGTCCCATGATATGATTAGGATCAGCTGTACGTCCGCGATTACCATCGGTTATTGAATCACCTTGAAAAAGTATGGTAAAACTTTTTGATGTCTCTTGAAGTGATGGATCGCTTTGTCGTGAAGCTGCATTTAAAATTGAAGGTACTGCTATTGACATCAATCCTGCAGAAGGAAGCTGATACAGAAATTTTCTTCTCGTAACTTTTTTCATTGCTATTCCGAAATTTTGAATAAGGTACTCGGAATCTTTTGTTTTACAACACCAGGACCTTCGTACTGAAGACTCAACGATTTTCCTCCGCCGCCATCGAAGTATTTTAAATGGAAAGGATGCAATCCTTTCGCTAATACTACCTGACCATCCATTTCAATGTTGCCATGATAACCATCGTGATTAATAACCAGCCTGTCGCCAATCTGCAATGTGCTTCCATCATCAGAAGAGAGATAGAAAGTATATACGCCCTCAGCAGGTATATCTATCAATCCATTAAACTCAAGAGCAAACACACTCTCACGGCAAAATGCCGGATATGAAATAGAATCTACAACAGTTTCTTTTTTCAAATCTGCTTGTGAAATTTTTGAAACTGAGCTGTATGATCCTTCAAAGTATTTACAAGCTAATCCATTTTTTACTTTAGCATTAACCGTTATTGGCTTAAGGTAATCCTGCTTCTGAAAATCTATTATGTAACGATTGCCTGCTCTTCCTTTAAATCCATAAGTCAATAGTTTAATGGTTACGGATGAATCAATCTGTAGAGGATGATCATATACTTTTGAATTTGTATTAGCATCGGGTTCGCTGCCGTCAACTGTGTAGCGTATTTCAGAAACTCCTTCAGGAACTGTTATATCAAGTGTTGTTGTCGTTGTGAAGGCAACGTGTTTCTTCAGACCTTGAATATCGGAAAGACGATAGTTTATACCCAACTCATCCCATCTTGAATAATGTTGTGCTACTCTGGATGAATAATCACTCCAGTTTTTATTGTCAGTACCGGACCATCCTACTTCTGCGAGCGCTGTCATTCGGGGCATCGTCATGTAATCAAGTCGTGCTGGTGTTGGGATAACTTCTGACCAGATGTTGGCTTGAAGACCTATGATTCTTTGCTTGTCATCGGCTGCAACATCAGCTGGTATTGGATTGAAAGAATACATGGACTCAAGTGTCTTGTCATCGGGTTCGTAATCAAAATAACAATGTGATGTCGGACTCATGATAACGTTATGATGTCGACTGGTTGCTATGGCTGATGCTTTTGAAACCCAACCGCGCCAGTACATAACGGTTATGGATGAATCAACATTTCCATCAATGATCTCGTCCCAACCTATGGTTTTCTTTCCGAGTCCATTTACAATTTTGTTGACACGATTAACAAAATAGCTATGAAGTTCTTTCGAAGATGTCCAGCCTTTTTCTTTGAGAAGTTTTTTACAGGCACCTGATTTTAGCCATGAGCTTTCGTCTACTTCATCGGCACCGATGTGAATGTACTCGCCTGGGAAAAGTGGCGCTACTTCATTAAGTACATTGGTAATGAATGTATACGTGGTTTCTTCGCATGGGCAAAGTGGTATGGTGAATAGCTTGCCCCACCCTCCTGCATCTACACAAGTAAGATCAGGGAATGATGTGATGGCAGCATTCATGTGACCGGGCATATCAATCTCAGGTACGATGGTAACAAATCGTTTTGCTGCGTAAGCTACAATGTCTTTGATATCGTCCTGGGTATAATATCCGCCGTAAACTTTATGTCCATCTTTTTCTTTAAAGAATTCTGCAGGCAAAGCAAAGTCGCTGTTTGTTACAGCCTTCTTTAAGCAGGATGAGTCCTGGTTGTTGAGTGTTCTCCATGCACCTTTCTCCGTAAGCTGTGGATACTTTTTAATTTCAATACGCCAGCCCTGATCGTCCGTAAGATGTAAGTGAAGTTTATTAAGCTTGTACAATGCAAGTCGATCAATAAATGTTTTTACAAACTCGACTGAGAAAAAATGTCGTGATACATCGAGGTGCATACCACGCCAGGCAAACTGCGGATTGTCTTCAATAGAGAGAACGGGCACTTGCCATGATTCTGTTTTCTTGTTCTTCACTTCA
>DATCRE010000145.1:0-21601 GCA_036569145.1 Cyclobacteriaceae bacterium | reverse complement strand
AACCTTTACCAGCTCTTCAAGTATCTCGGCATTATGGACAAGTTAAAGCTTCGTAAGCTTGATGAAGATGTTTTTGATGCTGTTACGTTTGCCGACGATCCTAAAGTATATCGTTATGCCCAGGGATACGACCGCTTCATAAAAACCATGCTTGAAGATTTTCCGGATGAAGAAGTTGCCATCCGAAAATATTGTGATGCTATTAAAGATGTTTGCCAGAAGTTTCCACTTTATAATTTACGCAGCGGTGGTTTCTCTGACAAAGTAGATGCTCTTGAAACAGATACTAAACATTTTATAGAGGGGCTAACCTCCAATAAAAAACTGCAGAACGTTTTAGGTGGTACAAATCTTCTCTATGCAGGACAGCCTGATAAAACACCTTTCTATGTTCATGCATTAGTAATTAACAGCTACATTGAAAGTGCATATCGTTTTGTTGACGGAGGTTCGCAGATAGGTCGTTACCTCGCAAAAGAAATAACCAGCAGAGGAGGAGTAATTCTTCGTGATACCAAGGTGGTGCGTATTGCAGAAGAGGGAGGACTGATTCAATACGTTGAACTTCAGAATGGAGAGAAGATTTATGGCGACATATTTATTTCAAACATTCATCCGCAGAAAACGCTCGAGTTAACAGAAACAGATGCCATCAAGAAAGCTTATCGTAACCGGATAAAAGGTCTTGAAAATTCAGTGTCGACATTCTGCATTAATGTGGTTATGAAAAAAGATACCTTTAAGTATCTCAACTATAATTACTATTGCTTTACAGAAGATGATCCGTGGTCTGCTATTCGATACACGGCTGATAACTGGCCCAACGGTTTTGCTTTATTCTTTACATCATCATCAAAAACAAAAGAATATGCTGATGGCGTTACACTGATGGCGTATATGCGTTTTGATGAAGTGAAGCAGTGGGAACATACATTCAATACAGTATCAGAAGAAGAAGACAGGGGAGATGATTATAATAAATTCAAGCTCGAGAAGGCCGAGATTCTTTTTAATGATGTAGAGAAGCGATTCCCTGGGTTTCGCGATTGTATTAAAACCTATTATGTGGCAACTCCATTAAGCTGGAGAGATTACATTGGCAATGATGATGGTTCACTGTACGGTATCGTAAAAGATTATCGTGAACCAATGAAGACGTTTATTTCGCCCAGAACAAAAATACCGAACCTGTATCTTACAGGACAAAACCTGAATATGCACGGTATTTTAGGAGTGACGGTGGGGTCGATTGTTACTTGTGCGGATATTTTTGGTATAGACTACCTGTTAGAGAAAATTCATAATGCGTAGAAGAAAAGTTTTAAAGATTTTAATTTATTCCGTCGTCGGGTTTATTGTTCTGTTTGGTGCATTTATGCAGTACATCAGAATAGTGGCAGTGGCGCATCCGCCCAGGCCATCGCGTGTAGCAAGTCTCAAATTAAAGCGCAACCAGTTAGGTGAGAATTTTTTTGTGATTGGCAACAACTGGTTTCGCAAAAGTGAAAGCGGCCTCTTCGAACTTTATGTAGAAGGCGATGCTTTTGAACGTGGTGTTATTAATGGAAAGCTTACAAAAGAATTAGTGCAAAATCAGGAAGTTGTTTTCAATGGACAGCTTCATCAGCTCGTTCCATCTGATTTCTATCTTAACTTTTTGAAATATTTTGTAGGCTGGTTTAACCGTGATCTTGAAGATTATGTTTCAGACGAATATAGACTTGAAATTTACGGTGTGTCGGAGTCGGCTTCTCATGATTTTGATTACATAGCTTCTCCATACCAGCGTATTTTAAATTATCATGCTGCACATGACATTGGCCATGCCTTACAAAACATGGCGCTTGTAGGTTGCACTTCATTTGGCGTGTGGGGCGATAAATCAGAAGACAGCACACTTACCATTGGCAGAAACTTTGATTTTTTTGTAGGCGATGATTTTGCCAAAGATAAAATTGTTGCCTTCTATAAACCCAAGCTGGGTTATCGTTTCATGATGATAACCTGGGGTGGCATGACTGGTGTTTTATCAGGCATGAATATGGAGGGTTTAACGGTAACCATCAATGCAGCAAAGTCTGATATTCCTTCGGGCTCAGCCACGCCAGTGTCATTAGTGGCGCGTGAAATTCTTCAATATGCCTCTAACATTGATGAAGCGTATGCCATTGCTGCTAAACGCAAGATGTTTGTTTCAGAATCATTCCTGATTGGTTCAGCAAAAGATAACCGTGCTGTTATCATTGAGAAAACACCCGATGGCATTGATCTCTTTGATCCGCGCGAGAACCAAATTGTATGCACAAATCATTTTCAGGGAAAGACATTGGGCAATACCCAACTCAATCTCGATCATATTAAAACCAGTGCATCGCTCTATCGGCATAAACGCGTTGAAGAATTGCTAAACCGCGATGAGAAGATCAGCGTGCCCGATGTTGTTGGTATCCTTCGTAATCAATTAGGATTGCAAGATCAGAACATTGGTTTAGGTAATGAGAAAGCAATCAACCAACTCGTAGCGCATCATGGAATTGTTTTTCAGCCAGAGAAAAAACTGGTTTGGATTTCAACCGCTCCCTGGCAACTCGGTAAATTTGTTTGCTATGATTTGGATAGGGTATTCAATGAGAAGATGATTACAGATCATGAAATTACAGACTCATTGCGTACCATAAATGCAGATAGCTTTATGTTGACCAAGCAATACAGAGACTATGTCAAGTTTGCACACTATCGCTTTCCGTTCGAGCCACGTACTGACATGCAACCTGATAGCCTGATTAAATGGAATCCTGATTCATATCACGCTTACATGCTGGCAGGTGATTATAATCTCGAACATAAAAATTATGCAGCCGCAGTTCAGAATTATAAAACAGGTCTTACAAAAGAAGTTGCCACAGTTCAGGAACGGCAGCACATGGAAAAGAATTTGAAACGCAGCCAGGAGAAACTGCCATGATTGTAGGAACAGGCATTGATATCATTGAAGTGCAACGTGTAGCCGATAAGATTAATAAAGAAAATGGCTTTCGCGAAATGGTGTTCTCTGCTTCAGAAATTTCATACTGCGAAAAGACTTCCCCCAAAGCTGAACATTATGCTGCACGTTTTGCAGCCAAAGAAGCTTTTTTGAAAGCAGCCGGCGGAGGACTTACGCTTGGCTATGAATTGAAAGACATTGAAATAATAAATGATGATTTAGGTAAACCATCCATTCATTTAACCAATAAGTTTCAAACACTTGCCCAGATTAATGGATGGAATAAGATCCATGTATCACTCTCGCACGTGCAAGCCATGGCTTGTGCTGTTGTAATTATAGAACAATGAAGTTTGTACCCGATATTGAATTACAATCGAAAGGCGCCATTCAAACCTTTCAGGAAGCGAAGCTAAAAGAGCTTTTGATTTATTTGTCTTCGCATTCTCCTTTCTATAAAAAACATTTTGCAGATCATGCTATTGATATTCAATCCATCACAAGCTTGCATGATCTTGAAAAAATACCTGCTATTACCAAAGATCATTTCCAGGAGCATAACTGGGATTTTCTTTGTGTTGAAAAGACAAAAGTAGTTGAGTATACAAGCACTTCAGGAACAATGGGAAAACCTGTTGTTGTAGCGCTGACAGAAAATGATTTACAACGCCTGGCTTATAATGAATGCATTTCATTTGCTTGTGCCGATGGTACATCTGATGATCTATACCAGCTGATGGTAACACTTGATCGTCAGTTCATGGCTGGTATTGCTTATTATGATGGCATCAGAAAATTAGGTGGCGGCATTGTGCGTGTAGGTCCGGGATTACCCGCGATGCAATTGGAAACCATCGAGCGACTTAAGCCAACGGTGTTGGTTGCTGTGCCGTCGTTCATTGTAAAGCTCATTGAGTTTGCTAATGCGAATGGCATTGATCTGAATAAGAGCTCTGTTAAAAAAGCAATCTGCATTGGAGAAAGTTTGCGTATGGCAGATCTTCAACCCAGCACGCTAACAAAGAAGATACAGGAGCTGTGGAATATAAAACTGTACGGTACTTATGCATCAACCGAAATGCAGACAGCATTTACAGAGTGTGCCGCCGGACAAGGAGGACATCATCATCCCGAATTAATCATTGTTGAAATTCTGGACGATCAAGGCAAGGCCGTTAAACCTGGTGATGCAGGTGAGGTGACTATAACGACACTAGGCGTTGAAGGCATGCCGCTGTTGCGTTATAAAACAGGTGATATAGCTGCGTATTATGAAGAGCCATGTCAATGTGGAAGACATACGATACGTCTGGGCCCTATCATTGGCCGCAAGCAGCAAATGATTAAACTAAAAGGCACTACATTATATCCGACAGGAGTATTCGATATCATTCACCAAATTCACAAGGTGAAGGATTATGTAGTTGAAGTTTTCAGCAATGAACTTGGAACAGACGAACTGAAATTACATCTCTTAACTGAAGAAGCTGACAAAGAAGTTGTAGAAGTGCAGATCAACAATGCTTTTCAATCTCGTTTAAGAGTGAAACCCTATATTCATTTTGCAACGCATTCTGAAATTGAAAAAATTCAACTCAATGGCATGAGCCGCAAGCTGAAGAAGTTTATTGATAATCGGAAATAGAAAAGACGCGTATCGTTTTAGAAAGTAATAATAAAAGTAGTTCCACTATCAACTTTACTTTCTGCCATAATAGTTCCGCCAAGCGTTTCAACCTGTGTTCTCGTTAGGAAGAGGCCAACACCACGGGCTTCTTTATGCTCATGAAATGTTTTACGAAGTCCAAAAAGCTTCTCGCCATGTTGTTCAAGATCAATGCCGAGACCATTATCCTGAACGTGCAATATTGTTCTGCCATTTTCAATACTG
Organism: Cyclobacteriaceae bacterium; assembly: GCA_036569145.1. GTDB lineage: Bacteria > Bacteroidota > Bacteroidia > Cytophagales > Cyclobacteriaceae > DATCRE01. Next base: position 16,724 of record DATCRE010000145.1, on the reverse strand, counting down.
GTGTGAACATTGATCTTCAGAGGTCTGTCAGGTGAGCGATATTTGATGGCATTGCTCACGAGGTTTAATACGATACTTTCAAGATAAGTTTTAGGGTAGATAATTTCATTGCAACGTTTAAAGTCGGAATAAATAGTAGCATTGCACTTAATAATTTCACCTTCCAGATCGTACTTCACTTTGTTAAACACTTCATCAAACTGCAGTGTGCTATGTTCAATATGAGTTTCCTTCTTGATGTGTAATGTCTCCAGTAAATCGTTTAACGTATCGCTTAGGCTGGCAGAGGTGTTTTTTAACTTCTCAAAGATAGCGGCATATTCTTCTTTGGAACTATCTTCATCAATTAATGATATAAGTGTTTTGATGTTTCCAACAGGTGAGCGTAGATTATGAGAAATGATATGAGCAAATTCATTGAGCTGATCGTTTTGCTTTTGTAATTTGTCAGCTGCTGTTTCAAGATTTTTCTTGGAGATCACTAATTCTTCTTCAAACTTTTTACGCTCCGTTATATCAATAGCAGAAGCATAAATCAAATTTCTTTTTGTATCGGATGCAGAGCCCCAGAGAAGCCATTTGTATGAACCATCTTTACAGCGATAACGGTTTTCAAAAGTTTGCAAATGATTACCCGATGCTATGTGTGCTGTTGCTTGCTGGGTAGAGTCAACATCATCAGGATGTACAAACTCAACAAATTGTTTTGTGAGCAATTCTTCCTGCGACCAGCCTAATAAACTAGTCCAGCTTGGATTCACGCGTTTAAAGTATCCATCAAAGCCGGCAATTACAGTAAGGTTGATAAAGCTGTTAAATATCCTGTAATTTTCGTCAGCTACTTTTTGTAATTCTTCTTCCGCCAGTTTCTGCGCGGTTATGTCGCTGATAAAACCTTCAATAAGAATAAGTGTATTATCATGATAAACACCTATACCCATTTCTTCAACCCAACGCCATTCGCCGGACTTGTTTGCCAATCTGTACGTCAGATGAAAGCTTTCTCTCTTAGATAGAGCCCTATCTACCGTTTCAAAAATATGAGGTGCATCATCAGGATGATAAAGCTGAACAAAGTTTATTCTTCCTGATAAGAATTCGTCTTCATTATAACCAGTTATTGCTTTTACTTTGCTATTAAGATAGAACATGGAGTATGTGGCATCATTATTACATAAATAAATGATACCCGGAATGTTTTCGGCCAGTGTTCTGAATTTCTGTTCACTCTTGATGAGTTTCAGTTCATCCTCCTTTTGCTCGGTAATGTCACGTATGCAGACCAACACATGGTCAGGTGACATGAAATTGAATTTAGCATTACGCCAACGATCTTCCTTTTGCTTTCTTATTTTGTAATCAAGAAATTCAGGTTGCCCAGTTGCAATAACACGTTCTATAATTGCTTTATATTGATCAGATAACTCCTTGTCAAGTACCTGGAAGATCGTTTTACCAATAAGATTTTCACGAGGTCCAAAAAGTATTTCATCTCGCTGTGTCCATACATTTATATAGTTGCCTGCGCTGTCTATTTCAATGACAAGATCATCCAGCGAATTGACAAGTGCTTTTAAGTGCGCTTCAGATTGTTTTATTTTTTCACTTGATTCCTTTTGCTCCGTTATGTCTGAGGCAATACCGGCGTAACCGAGGAGTACATCATTTTCATCCCACAGAGCAGTCACTGAAAGCATAACCGGAAACTTGCTTCCATCTTTTCTGACGTAAATCCATTCATGACGATCAGCCATTCGTGTAATGCGGGCTTTGGCAACCAATACATCAAATCCGGGATCTATCTTTTGATTTAACTCTTCCGTGAGCACCTCTGCCTGTCGTATCATTTCTTCAGCATCATGAAGAATGTATGGCGTTTTCTTGCCAATCATTTCAGCAGCAGTGTAACCAAACATGCGCTCAGCGGCAGCATTGAAACTAGTGATGGTTCCATCGGGTGTTGTTGAAATGATGGAGAGCTCTGTTGTGCTGATGATAGCTTCTTGTAAACGATAAGCACTAGCTAAAGCATTGAGGAATTTTTCCTCCTGGACATACTTGTTAGATAATGGAAAATTATCCATTGGTTTGGGCTCCTGGTATAAAGATAATGGTAATTAAAATCGAATGATACAATTAGCTAAAAAAAGTAACGGACTAATATCACACTTTTGGTTTTATGCCTATACAAAAATGCTATGACCGGAAGCCACGCTGGCGCAACGCCTCAAAAACAACGACAGCCGCTGCAGTAGATACATTCATGGAATCTATAATGCCCTGCATGGGAATGATAATATTGGCATCTGAGTTTTTTACCCAGGTATCAGATAACCCAGTTGATTCTGTTCCCATAACAATGGCTGATGGCTTGGTGTAATCGATTACATTGTACTGAACGGATGCTTTCAGGTATGTTCCGTAAATAGCAATCTTATGCTTCTTCAACCAGGCAACGGTATCAGTTGAGGTAGCTGAAGCTATTTGCTTGGTAAAAACACAACCAACACTTGAACGTATCACGTTGGGGTTATAGAAATCAGTTTGAGGATCGCAGATCACGACAGCATTTACACCAGCGGCATCGGCCGTGCGCAGAATAGCGCCGAGGTTGCCAGGCTTTTCAACACCTTCAAGAATGAGTAATAATGGGTTGTCTGATAATGCAATGCTTTCAAGCTCATGCTTTTTTTGCTGGGCCAACGCTATAATGCCTCCGGTACTTTCGCGATAGGCAATTTTTTCGAAGACTGCTAATTGAACAGGTATTAACAGGTTTTTATTTTTGACTGTCTTGCCAAGTGTTTCTTCACTTATAATTTCAGGACAATAAAAGACGGAGGAGATAGAATAACCACCAGCCTGTGCCAACGAAAGTTCTTTCAATCCCTCTATGATGAATACGTTTTGTTTCTTTCGTTCACGGGCTTTTTCAAGCGCTAGTATGTTTTTGATTTTAGGATTCTGAGCGCTCGTAATGATAGGATGCATGTCGTAAGTTTAAAATTAAATGTTCGAAGTTCAAAGCGAATCCGTGCGTGTCCAAACTTTAAGATCAAAGCTTTTCAACTTCAAACATTAATGGTGAACTTTGTTGCCTTATTTTTACAGTACTAATTTCCAATACCTTGAATCTAAAACTTTATTGCCCTTCTTCCTGGACTGACTACGAACTTATCGATTCTGGCGACGGAGAGAAACTTGAACGTTTTGGCAAATACACATTGATTCGTCCTGAGCCACAAGCTATATGGAGCAAAGTGATGGATGAACAGGAATGGAAAAGATTAGCCGACAATCGTTTTGATCGTGAGCAAAAAGACAAGTATAGATTTGTTGATGATGTAAATGGAGGATGGGGCAAGAACTCTAAAGTGCCCGAGAACTGGAACGTTAACTATCAATACAATAATTTAAAAATTACACTGCGTCTCGGGCTCACCAGCTTTGGCCACGTAGGTGTGTTTCCTGAACAAGGTAATAACTGGAATTTCATTTACGATTCCATTACAAGCTGGAAGGTTGAGAAACCTCGTGTATTAAACTTGTTTGCTTATACTGGCGCAGCATCAGTAGTAGCCAAAGCAGCAGGTGCAGATGTTACGCATGTTGATGCATCACGCCCCGGATTAAACTGGGCCAATCATAACATGCAGCTTAACAATCTGAAAGACATTCGCTGGGTTTATGAAGATGCCCTCAAGTTTGTAAAACGCGAAGTGAAGCGGGGCAATACCTATAACGGCATCATCATGGACCCGCCCCCTTATGGTCGGGGCCCGGATGGAGAAAAGTGGACGTTGCAGGAAAAGCTTAATGAATTGATTCAGCAGGCAAGTCAGTTGCTGGAGAAGAAAAATTCATTCTTCATTTTGAGCATGTATGCTGTCGGGCTCTCGCCAATAGTAGGTTTGAACGTTGTAAAGACTCACTTCAAAGCAGAGCCCGAGTGTGGTGAATTCTTTTTGAAATCGAAGACCGGCCTGGATTTACCAATGGGTACATTCCTGAGATTCAGGCTATAATCATAACCTATCATTACATTTTGTTCACTCAGAATCTTAATTTATCTGAAGCAGATTATTTTTTTTAAAGAAGGATAGCCAGAATAAAAGACAACATTAACCTTGGATTTCAGTCTTGGCTAGGGTTGTAAACCCAATGGACTTCATGCCATTAAAACCTTTCCGTTAAATTTCAAAACACCCGGAGGCATTTCCTTAAAATAACGCTATCTTTGCGGCCTTAATTACTATAAAACAATTATTCAAGCGGAATTTCGAGGATTTATGGACGTTAACAAGATTAGAAACATTGCGATTATCGCGCACGTTGACCACGGCAAAACTACATTGGTAGACAAACTTCTGGTTGCAGGCCACCTTTTTAAAGACCATGAAAACCCCGGTGAGCTTATTATGGATAGCAACGATCTGGAACGCGAACGTGGTATTACCATTCTCGCCAAGAACGTTTCTGTGCGCTACAAAGATTATAAAATCAATATTATAGATACCCCTGGTCACAGTGACTTTGGTGGTGAAGTAGAACGTGTACTAAACATGGCTGATGGCTGCGTACTTCTTTGCGATGCCTTTGAAGGACCAATGCCTCAGACTCGTTTCGTATTGCAGAAAGCATTACAATTAGGATTGAAGCCAATTGTAGTAATCAATAAAGTTGATAAAAAGAACTGTACACCTGATGAGGTTCATGAGCAGGTATTCGAGCTTATGTTCGCGTTAGATGCAAATGAAGATCAGCTTGACTTCCCAACATTCTACGGTTCAGCTAAGCAAGGCTGGATGAGCACTGACTGGAAGACTCCAACAACAGATATTACTGCATTGATCGAAGGTGTTATTGAACATATTCCTGCACCTAAAGTTGACCAGGGTTCTCATACACAGATGATGATCACATCACTTGAGTATTCTGCTTACATCGGTCGTGTTGCTATTGGTCGTGTACAGCGTGGTGGTATCAAAGCAGGTCAGCAGGTGGCACTTGTAAAACGCGATGGTGCTATTGTTAAAACACGTGTTAAAGAAGTTTACGTATTCGAAGGTTTCGGTAAAGAGAAAGTAGAAGAAGTAAAAGCCGGTGAAATCTGTGCGTTAGTAGGATTAGAAGGTTTCGAAATTGGTGATACTGTTGCTGATATTGAAAAGCCAGAGGCATTGAAATCAATTTCGATTGATGAGCCTACCATGAGTATGTTATTCACCATTAACAACTCACCTTTCTACGCTAAAGAAGGAAAGTTTGTAACGTCTCGTCACATCAGAGAACGTTTAGAGAAAGAATTAGAAAAGAACCTGGCTCTTCGCCTTGGCGAAACAGGTTCTGCCGATAGCTTCATGGTGTTTGGCCGTGGTGTACTTCACTTGTCAGTGTTGATTGAAACGATGAGAAGAGAAGGGTATGAACTTCAGATCGGTCAGCCTCAGGTAATTTTCCGTGAGATTGATGGCGTGAAGTGCGAGCCTGTTGAGGAGCTTACCATCGACTTACCTGAAACAGTTGCTGGTAAGGCTATCGAAACAGTATCCATCCGCAAAGGTGAAATGCTGAACATGGAGCCTAAAGCAGATCGTATGATTTTGAAGTTCCTGATTCCTTCAAGAGGTATTATGGGCTTGAGAAACTACCTGTTGAACGTAACTGCTGGTGAAGCTATTGTAACACACAGATTCAAAGAATATCAACCGTATAAAGGTGAAATCCCTGGCCGTATAAACGGTTCATTGATTGTAATGGAACAAGGCGAGGCTATTGCCTACAGCTTGCACAACCTGCAAGACCGTGGTAAGTTCTTCATCAACGAAGGCGAGCCGGTTTATGAAGGCCAGGTAATTGGTGAACATAGCCGCAGTGGTGATCTTGTTATCAACGTAACAAAAACCAAGAAGCTTACAAACATGCGCGCTTCAGGTTCAGATGAAAAGATGAAGATCGCTCCTCCATTGAAACACACATTGGAAGAAGCATTGGAATACATCCAGTCAGATGAGTACGTTGAAGTAACACCAAAGTCAATTCGTTTAAGAAAAATTTATCTTAACGAAAACGAACGTAAGCGTTACAGCAAATAAGAATTTTCTTTCATTGATTAAATAAATAGCGTCATTGCAATACCGTTTGGTAAAGCGATGACGTTTTTTTTATAACTAACTCTACAGGAATGAACCGGTTGATACTTATAGTATTAATGTTTTCAGTTGTTGGTGTTAAGGCGCAAACACAAACATGGAGATCACTACAAACAGAAGCAGATACGTTGTTAGCACATGAGGATTATGCGGGGGCTCTTAAATTATATAATAAGGTAATTGATCTCTCAAAACTTCAGGAGCCAGACTCGTATGTGGCTCTCTACAACAGAGCAGTTTGTTATTATAGCATCACCAATTTTAAAGAGGCATTGAATGATGTAAATCAGATGCTTGCCAAAGATCCTGAATTTCACCAGGCAGATTTATTAAAAGCATTTGTTGGTCGTGAATTAAATGATGCTGAAACTCAACTGGAAGGTTTAAATCCGTTGCTTGAACTCGATCCTGATAATTATGATTTATTAAAATGGAGAGCAACCGTATTGCTGGATGCAAATCAATATGCACTAGCCCGAAAAGATATTAACACCTTAATGAAAAGCTCACCTGAAGAACCCGAACTGGAACTTTACCTGGGAGTTTCATACTACTACGAAAGTAAAGCAGACAGTGCACTGACATGTTTTGATAAAGCCATTACTCTCGATAAAACATACAGCACACCTTATGTTTATGCCAGCTCTTTATGCCTGGATGAAGAAGTATATCCCCAGGCACTTCAATATGCAGAAGCAGGATTGAAATTAGATCCTGACAACATCTCCCTGATATTCTATAAAGGCATTGCCCTGGCCGAATTAAAGAAAACGGATGAAGGCTGCAGTTGTCTTTACAAAGCTTTCGCCAAAGGCATTGATGATGCAGCGGGATATTTGAAAGAATATTGCTACGGTGTTGAAGAATAGATAAACATTCATTCCTGATAGTCCTTTTGTAGTAAGTAAAGACACGCATACATTTGTGCGTATTTTAAGCCTTTTATTCTTTACATCAAGAAAATACATTTGACACTCGATAAAGACCTTGTGCAAGGTTCTTAAGTTCAAAATGTTATTTTAAAATTAACCATGTTGTAATGAAAAAAAGTACACTTCTGCTTATTCTGTTATTTACTGTATTCCTTTCCTATTCACAAAAGATTCAGCTCAAAAAAGGTCTTCTCTCGAAGGATAATGTACCTTTTGGAAAGCTTGAAGGTGAAGCTACTTTACTGAATGGAACAAATATTTCTATTAAGTCAATGGAAGACGCACCATTGATAAATATTCACGAGCCACGGGTGACATTTGGAAGTCCTTTTTATGAACCAATTCGGTTCTATTCGATAAAGTTTGTTCCACTTCAAAAAACTGTGGCATTTATTCCTGAGAAGTTTTTTATGTCAGAGAAAAAACTTGTTGAATATTTATTTGAAAACATCGGTAATAATTTCTTAGGTAACGAAGGGTTGAATGCCGAAGTGATAGACAAATTTATAGCCAGCAAAGATCAGAGTGGAAAGATCGCTAAGGATACAGTGCATATTTCGAATTTAGTTAAAGCAGATCTGGAGAAAACAAATGAACCTTTAATTGATCGGCCTGAAAAAGATAGGGTAGAGCTCTCATCCTTGAAAAAGGAGACAACTAATGCTATCTGGTATGAGACGCTCCAAACATTCAATATCGTTAAAGGAAATGTTGTCATTGGAAAATTAATAAAGCGTTATAAAGGCGACCCTAGTATTTCCAGTAGTTCAACAACACCTCAATCAAAAGAAGTGGAGTATGTTGTCAAAAGAAGAGTTAAGCCATTTATGCTTGACGGTGAAGAAATTGAATATGTTAATCTGGCCAAGGTAAAAAGCTCTCTTAGTAAACCGGAAATTAACATGTATTGTGAGCGAAAATATTCGAAAACTTCTTCTGGTGCTTACTCGACAGATCTGGAAATCTCTGATGTTTACAATGCAGAATATCAAATTGTCACTCAACTTATAGAACGAGGCTGTTTGTAGTATATCAGAAACCTGCATAGTTGTTTGAAAAGCTTAACTGATTAAAATCTGGTTAAGCTTTTTTCTTTTATAGGATGGGTGTTCAGTTATTCCAAAACATTTTTTAGGAGAACCATTGTAAATAGTGTTACGTTGATTTATTATAGGCCAGACACACGTAATCCCACCGTTCTTAGCCTAAGGATGGTTTTACCATTGACAACCATTATGACAAAGTAATTATAATCACTAGCAATCTTTTAACTACTATTGCTTACTTTTAATTATTGCAATAGTAAGGTACACATAACGTTCCGAGACTATTCAGGTAAATATCGGATTGATTAATGAAGGTACCTCTCATTGTGATATTCTTATTTAACAGCCTCCTGAATGCTTCCGCCTTTGGGAGCGACGGGCGAATAGACAGTCTGTTGAATCGGCTTACACCTGATTCTAAAGGCCCTCAATCAACGGTTGCCATCTATTTAAAACGATTGTCTAAACAACCTGAAGACGTAATTGAAAAAGAAGCAATAAAACTTGTAGCAGCGTTAGATGCGGTACCCGCCAGCAGAGGTTTGGTATTTGCCCTGCGGGAAATAGGTGTATTCTATAACGAAAGAAACTTCCCCAACGAATCCTTAAGTTTTTTTCAATACGCATTAAAGAAAGTAAGATTAGTAAGCAATAGCCAAATTCTTGAAGGCGATGTCTTGCGGCAGATCTCAACAGCGTATCGTGACGATGGTCTGTACAACGAGAGTCTCAATTTTATTTATCAATCACTTAAAATTTATGAGACACAAAACGATTATCCAAAAGCTATTGGTGCTTTATATGATGCCATGACTATAAATTACAAGGCGTTTAGTTATGAAGATGCCATCATAGATTTTTATGCTATGCTGGAAATTTATAATAAGCTACCGAAAGCCTCTGATTCAAATGAAATAAAATTTCAGATTATGAGCGGCTGGAATACGGTTGGCCTCTCTTGCCGTACACTAAAGCGTAACGTTGAAGGGTTGGAGGCATTTGCAAAGGCAAGCGAATTGGCATTGAAGAATAAAAATCAATTCTGGTATGGCCTGATAAACGGTAACAAAGGTGAGTTATTGTTAAACATGGGTAAGAGAGATGAAGCAATAAATTTATTGCTGGAGGATATGCGAATAAGTCTTCAGTATTCTCAATATCGAAGTGCAGCAGTGACAGCCTGTACATTAAGCACACTTTATCTTGAAAGTAATGACTTGAAAAAAAGTAAGCACTACCTTGATGTAGCTATTATTTTTTACTCGAAGGGGAACATCTCTGTAAAAGGCCAGCAAAAATATTTATTGGCAGCCGCTAAGTTAGCCAATGCAACGGGTGATTATAAAAAAGCCTATCAATGCCAGGATAGATTAAGAATTCTTCGTGATTCTACATTCAATGAAGAGAAACAACAGCGGCTTGCTCAGTTTAAGGCACGTTATGAACTTGAAAAGAAACAAGACAGAATTCAACTTCTCTCACACATGAATGATCTTCAAAATGAAAAAATCAAAGATCAGCAGCGTTTACTTTTAACAGCCATTGCCATTTCTGTTTTGGCTATTGGATTTCTTGTTTATGCAATTTTGAATTATAGAAAAGTCAGAATAAAGAATAATACAATTGAATTGCAGCGAAGAGAAATTGAACGTAATAATGTTGCATTAGAGATTAAGGTAAAGCAGCGCACAGAAGAATTACAGGAAACAAACAATGAGCTTGATAGATTCTTATACCATGCCTCTCATGATATTCGCAGACCAATTGCAACCATTCTTGGCCTGGAACGCATAGCTAATTTAACTGACGTAGATTCTGAAAAAACATATTTATTCGATCAGGTTGGAGGCACGGCCCGTGCTATGGACAGAATGCTATTTAAACTGCAAATGGCCCATGAGCTTAACAAACCTATTACAGACTTTAGTTATATTAATGTGCACCAGGTGATTAATCAAATTGCCAGGCGTTTTGATGATGACTTCTACCGGTTAAATATAAATTATATACAGGTTCAGGAGAGTGTGATTACCTGTTATACAAGTCGGGCACTATTGACAATTATTTTAACGAACCTGATTGAAAATGCGATTAACTTCAGGAAAACCTATGGACAGGAAAAGCCATTCATAAAAGTGATGGTAGATGGTGGATATGGATACATAACATTAGTTGTAGAAGACAATGGCATAGGAATAATGAATCAATATCTCGATAAGATATTTGATCTTTATTTCCGTGCAAATGAACAATCAAAAGGAAATGGTCTTGGACTTTATCTTGTAAAGAAAGCAATATCTATTCTCAACGGCTCAATTGATGTTAAAAGTGAAGTTGAAATAGGAACTACTTTTACCATTCAGCTACCAAACCCATAAGGCTTACATATTTCTTCTATATTGCCCACCTACTTCAAACAATGCTTTTGTAATCTGACCTAACGAGCAAACCTTTGTTGCCTCCATCAAAGCTTCAAAGATGTTTTTATTTTGAATAGCAGCCTGTTGAGCAACATCAACTTTTTCGAGTGCTTTTGCACCGTGTAACTCATGCAGACTCCTCAGCATTTTTATCTGATATTCTTTTTCTTCAGTTGTAGCACGGATAACTTCTTTTGGTACGATGGTGGGTGAGCCTTTCGAGCTTAAGAAAGTATTAACACCAATGATTGGATACTCACCCGTGTGCTTTAATGTTTCATAATACAAACTCTCTTCCTGAATTTTGCCACGTTGATACATGGTCTCCATTGCACCAAGCACACCGCCGCGTTCAGTAATGCGATCAAACTCAGTAAGCACAGCTTCTTCTACAAGGTCTGTTAATTCTTCAATGATGAAAGATCCCTGTAAAGGATTCTCATTCTTAGCCAAACCTAATTCTTTATTGATAATAAGCTGAATGGCCATAGCACGACGAACAGATTCTTCAGTAGGTGTGGTGATGGCTTCATCATAAGCGTTGGTATGGAGTGAATTACAGTTATCATAAATGGCATACAATGCTTGTAACGTTGTACGAATGTCATTGAAATCAATCTCTTGTGCGTGAAGTGAACGCCCTGAAGTTTGGATATGGTATTTTAACATCTGGCTTCGGCTGTTGGCATTGTACTTATTTTTCATCGCCTTGGCCCAAAGTCTTCTGGCCACTCTGCCAATCACAGCATACTCAGGGTCGATACCATTACTGAAGAAGAAAGAGAGGTTGGGAGCAAAATCGTTTATGTCCATACCTCGACTCAAATAATATTCTACATAGGTGAAGCCGTTAGCAAGAGTAAAGGCAAGTTGCGTGATAGGGTTTGCGCCAGCCTCGGCAATGTGATAACCGGATATGGATACAGAATAAAAATTCCTGACGTTGTTATTGATAAAGTATTGTTGTACATCGCCCATGAGGCGAAGTGCAAATTCAGTTGAGAAGATGCATGTATTCTGTGCCTGATCTTCTTTTAAAATATCAGCCTGTACGGTGCCACGTACTTGTGATAATGTCTCCGCTTTTATTTTTGAGTATATATCAGCAGGAAGAACCTGGTCGCCAGTAACGCCAAGCAACATCAATCCAAGACCATTGTTACCTTTTGGCAACGGTCCCTGATAGGAGGGACGAAGCTGTTCCTTGCCTTTATAAAGTGCAGCTATTTTTAGTTTTACTTCTTCTTCAAGTCCTTGTTGCTTAATGTAAAGCTCACACTGCTGATCGATAGCAGCATTCATAAAATAACCAAGCAGCATAGGGGCAGGGCCGTTGATAGTCATCGATACAGATGTCTTGGGATCGGACAGGTTGAAGCCACTGTATAATTTTTTAGCATCATCAAGACAGCAGATGCTCACACCTGAGTTTCCAATCTTGCCATAAATATCCGGACGGTAATCTGGATCATGTCCATAGAGTGTTACAGAATCAAACGCTGTTGAAAGGCGTTTGGCAGGCATTGTTAAACTTACATAATGAAAGCGGCGATTTGTTCGCTCAGGTCCACCTTCGCCGGCAAACATACGTGTAGGATCTTCACCCTCTCGCTTGAAAGGATAAATGCCTGCGGTGTATGGAAACTCTCCTGGTACATTTTCAGTGAGATTCCACTTCAACAAATCACCCCACGCTTCATAAGAAGGCAACGTAATTTTTGGAATTTGTAAATGAGAAAGCGATTCATCATGCGTCTTAATGCCAATCTCTTTATCGCGTACTTTAAATTTGAACAACGGTGCTTTGTATTGTTGCACTTTGGCAGACCACTCTTCAATTATTTTTAAATTCTTTGGATCGAGGTTTAATTTTAATCTGTCAAACTCAGCCTGAAGAACTTTAACAACATCATCGTTGCCTGATGGTAATCCTTTTATAGTTTTTTGAATGGCATACAGTTGCTGTGCTACTTCTTTCTGTTGATCAGCCCAGCTATTATAATTTCTGTTGTTCTCCGATATTTCAGAGAGATAGCGCGTACGGTGTGGAGGTATCACAAATATCTTCTCCGACATCTCGCGCGTAATCTGGAATGTTGATTTCAGGTTGGCTCCGGTCTTCTCAACAACTTTATCGAGCAATTGTTTGTAGAGTTGGTTAGTGCCAGGGTCATTAAATTGAGAAGCGATTGTTCCGAACACAGGCATTTCATCAGCAGGTGTATTCCAAAGCTGGTGATTTCGCTGATATTGTTTCTTTACATCGCGCAATGCATCAAGCGCACCGCGTTTGTCAAATTTGTTCAGTGCAATAACATCAGCAAAATCAAGCATGTCGATTTTTTCAAGCTGCGTTGCTGCACCATATTCCGGAGTCATGACATAAAGTGAAACATCACTATGATCTAAAATCTCCGTATCACTTTGACCTATACCCGATGTTTCTAAAATGATGAGATCATAGCCTGCAGCCTTCAATACAAGAATAGCTTCTTTCACATAAGCTGACAATGCAAGATTACTTTGACGTGTTGCCAATGAACGCATAAATACTCTTGGGTTATTGATGGCATTCATGCGAATACGATCGCCCAATAACGCACCGCCCGTTTTTCGTTTTGATGGATCGACTGAAATCAATCCGATAGTTTTATCCTTGAAGTCGAGGAGGAAGCGTCGCACAATTTCATCTACCATAGATGATTTACCAGCTCCACCTGTGCCCGTGATACCCAACACTGGTGCCTGTGATTTTTCAGCTAATACTTTTACTTTATCAAACACCGCTTGACTTTGTTCGTAAAAGTTTTCGGCTGCAGAAATAATGCGCGCAATGGCAACCGGATTTTTAGAAGCAAGCTGATCAACTTCATTTGTTAACTGATCGCCAAGAGCAAAATCACTTTGTTGAACAAGATCATTGATCATTCCCTGTAGACCCATAGATCGGCCATCATCGGGAGAATAGATTCGGGTGATTCCGTAGTCCATTAATTCTTTAATCTCCTCGGGGAGAATGACACCACCACCACCACCAAAAATTTTAATATGACCTGCACCTTTTTCTTTTAGCAGATCGTGCATGTATTTAAAGTATTCAGTATGTCCGCCTTGATAGCTTGTTAGTGCAATAGCCTGAGCATCTTCTTGGATAGCAGTATTTACTACTTCATCAACACTGCGATCATGTCCCAGGTGAATAACTTCACAACCTGTGCCCTGAATAATCCGGCGCATAATGTTTATGGCTGCATCATGACCATCAAAAAGACTGGCCGCAGTTACTATGCGTACTTTGTTTTTAGGTTTATAGGGCTCTGGTGCCTGATGGCCAGCCAGGTTTGGTTTCTCCTTTTTCTGAGCGCTGATGGTTTCTGTACTCATCTAATTAATGTGTTAGAGTTTCAAAAGTACAGAGAAGTGCTGTATTAAGCTAACGGTGGTTAGGGGTCTTTCATCGCCAAATATTGCATCTTATAGTACTGTAGGTTTACATAAGAAACTGTGGCGGGATGTATGGTCGTAAATTCTAAAAACTAACGTTAAACTATTTATGATTAGAAAATTATTTCGAATTGCGACTGTAATTATTGCCGTGACTTTTGTCTATGAAGTAAAGGCGCAGGATGTTGCTTTTGGATTGAAGGGTGGTGTTAACCTCACCAATCTTAATGTTAGCAATGCTCAGGGAACATACGATTCGAGAACAGGTTACCATGCCGGAATATTTCTCCGGGGTAAATTCAACAAAGTTGGTGTTCAACCAGAAGTATTGCTATTCACGCAGAGTAATAAAATTGATTATGGTTCTCTTGGAACCGTAAAACAAAGTTTCACTTATCTGAGCATACCAGTTATGCTTAAGTTTTATCCGGTTGGAGGTTTAAATATTCAGGCAGGTCCGCAATTTGGATTCTTGCTGGATGGACAACGCAAGTATGACAACGGGTTTGTCACTACCAATCAAAACATTAAAGATTATTACAAGAGCAGCGATGTATCTTTATCATTCGGTGCAGGTTATGATTTTGGATTTGGCCTTGGATTCGATGTTCGTTACAACCTTGGCATACAAGATATCAACGCTGCAACTGATGGTGAAAAAGTTAAGAGCCAAGTGTTCCTGGTATCTCTCGGATGGAATTTCCTAAGATAAAATTTAAGTATAAGCCTCTCTCTAAAACGACCCGATGAAAGTTAATTTCATCAGCTAATCAAAAATGACTGTTCTGTTTATCAGGGCAGTCATTTTTATTCTTCATAAAAATCAATCAGACTGTTGAAATAGATTTCATCCCACCCTTCAATAATATCCTGGTAATCTTCATCAGGAATATTGGTATGACGAAGTTCAATTGATGTACCAATTTTATGAGGATGCAGTGTAATAGTTACAATAGAATCCTGTGGCTGTTCACCAAAGTACCACTGCTGCACTATTTTTTTATTCTCGATGAATTCAAGATTCCTGCCTTCGATGCTGCCATCCCACATAGAGAATTCACTGTTGGGCTCGGTCGACATAACAGCAGGTTCTCCTGACCACAAGTGTATTGTATTAGGATTGGTGAGCGACAGGTAAACATCTTCAGGAGGCGCAGAGATCAGGTAATATTTTTTAAAGTCTTTCAATCTTGTTTTAAAATTTACAGGATCAAAAGTACAAAAGATTATTAATGGTAATGCAAGGCAAAGCGGTGCTGACACATCCTAAAAATTGTTAGCTTTATAATAACCTTAAAACTCTCACGATGTCAAACATTAAAACCATGCTCGATGAATGGGCTGTAAAAGATCTTGAAGATGGATCATCATTAAAGATTGGCGTTGCCAGCTGTACCGAAATGGGCAATGAATCCAAGCCTGGCATCCAGGTGTTTTATCTTGGATATACCGTAAACTACGAACCTGTTATTGCTGAGCGATGGGTTTACCAGGCAAATAAAAAAGGAGTAACAGAATATCTTCTTGAAGATTATTCATGGATGGCACATGAAGATCAATACATCAAAAATTATCTCATCGTTGGTACTCCGCTGAAGGCAAGAGTAGAAGTTAAAACACGAAGCTCGAAGCCTGTGATAAAAGAGTATGATCTGCCCTTCCAGTTTTAAAAAATAAACTCATTCTCTTTTTCGATAACAATTTCTTCGTTTGTGATAGGATGATGGAATATTAATTTGCGGGCATGTAATGCTATTGAATCTTGCTTGTAAGGAACATCAGATCCATACATGCTGTCGCCAATAATAGGACAACCTGTTGCTGCCAGTTGAGCACGAATTTGATGATACTTGCCTGTATGAAGTTCAATGTTCCATAAAAATCTCTTTTGAGAAAGCTGGTTCACGTTGTAATTCAGTATTGCCTTTTCCGTCCATGGTAACTCTCCTGCATAGAGCATGGCTTTTTTCTTTTCTTTCCGGTGCCAGTGTTCTAATCTTCCTGTTAGTTCAGTTGGTGCATGGGCTGTTAGAGCCTGATAATATTTTTTCACTTTTCTTTCGGCAAATTGCTCACTTAAATTTTTTAGTACGGTGCGTTGTTTTGCAAAGAGCACGATTCCGCTAACAGGTCTGTCTAGCCTGTGAATGTGTTGAGCATAAAGCTCTGTATCTGCAGGTATAGATGCTTTTAAATAACGCTGTACTTGTTGAAGTAAGTTGGGATGATTATTTCTATCGGGTTCAACCATGAGCGTGCATGGCTTGTATAACACAATGATATAAGGATCTTCGAAAAGAATGTGATCTGGTATGTTTAGTTGTATGGACATGTGTTGTTCAATAGCCTTAAAAGTATAATTAATTTATTCACCCATGCTCGCCACCTTTATGATTTGGCTTTAATCAGTCATTGAAACCCTACCTATTTTTTTCATAACTCACATCTAGTTCTACAAAAACTACGTAGAAAACGGCTTATTGCAAACGATTTTCTACGTATTTAGGCCTTTATGTAAAATATTTTACGTATTATTTACGTAATTATGATATTGTTTACGTAGTTTTATACGTATAAATTACTTAAACATTAAATCATGAGTCAGTTAGTTACATCGAAGGCCACCCGCATCAACCTTCTTGATTTCAAATCAGTACCGATGCGTGCCTTTCATCTTACATGGATCACTTTCTTTATGTGTTTCTTTGGATGGTTTGGTATTGCTCCTTT
>DATCRE010000144.1:0-3403 GCA_036569145.1 Cyclobacteriaceae bacterium | reverse complement strand
AATGATTTTCATTTTCTACTCCAAGTACTTATCTTCCCTATCAAATGAGTAAGAAATCACAATGGGCGCAGGTTGGTAAGCGTAAGGTGGAGTTATCTAACCTGGATAAGATTCTATTTCCGGAAGACCACATTGTTAAAGCTGAAGTCATTCAATATTATCTGAACATTGCACCGACTATTCTTAACCACATCAAAGGACGGGCGCTTACGTTGATTCGTTTCCCTGATGGAATTCATGGTGAAAGCTTCTATCAAAAAAACAGACCCGAGTGGGCACCCGACTGGCTTGAGTTTGTAAGGCTCGGCAGTGAAGAAAAAAAAGATTACATCATCGCTACAGAACCTGCATCGTTAGTGTGGTTAGCCAATCTCGCATCGCTTGAACTTCATCAGCTTCACAGTCGCAAACCAGATTTCGCTTGTCCTGATTACATGGTCTTTGACCTTGATCCGCCGGAAGGCTATGAATTTAAGAAACTGATTCCCATAGCCCAGGCGTTGAAAACACATGTTGAATCTTTTGGTTACACGCCTTTTGTGAAGACAACAGGCGGTAAAGGTGTACATGTCTGTTGTCCTATCACGGCCAAATGGGATTTCTCAACGGTCTTTGATGCCGCTCAACTTATTGCAAAACCTTTTGTTGAGCAGCGATCATCAGAGACAACACTTCAAATTAAAAAAGATGCGCGTAAAGGACGAGTGCTTGTTGATATCTATCGCATCCGCACAGGTCAAAGTATTGTTTCACCTTATAGCTTGCGCGGAAGAGTAGGAGCACCAGTTTCAATGCCATTGACATGGGATGAACTTGCTGTTCTCGAAAGTCCATCAGAATTCAATATAAAAACGGTGATGGATAAAGTGCTGGCCGATGGCGATGCGTGGGAGGGAATAAGTGCTTATGCGGTAGATCTTCACACACACCGTGAAACCACGAAAGCAAAGAAACTTCCAGCGTCAGCAAAGCATAAGTCTCCTGAGCAGCTTGAAACTTATACGAAGAAACGTGATTTTGAAAAAACTCCCGAGCCTCATCCAAAACCTGTAAGTGGCGGAGGAAATAATTTTGTTGTGCACAGACATCATGCCTCTCATCTTCATTATGATTTACGACTGGAACAAGATGGTGTATTGAAATCGTGGGCCGTGCCGAGAGGTTTGCCGCCACATCCCGGCGTAAAACGACTGGCTGTGCAAACAGAAGATCACCCGATGGAATATCTCACGTTCGATGGTAAAATTCCCAAAGGACAATATGGTGCTGGCGAAATGTGGATCTATGCGCTTGGCAAATATCAAATCACAAAAGAAAAGAAAGATGGTTTCTATTTCAGACTGAGTAGCAAAGAAGTAAATGGTGAATATCGCATTTACAAAATGAAGCAGAAAGAGTGGCTTCTGGAACGCGTTGATGACCCACAGGTAAATTATTTGTCTGATGCTATTGAGCCTATGCTTTCGGAGAGTGCCAGTAAACCACCAACGTCAGCTGACTATGTTTATGAGATTAAATGGGATGGCATTCGTGCATTAATTGCATTGGAGGATGGTCGTGTTGTAATCAAAACAAGAAACCAGAACGACATCACCAAACAATTTCCGGAGTTGCAAGTTGCTGATAAAGCCTTTCGTGCAAACTGTGGTTTGTTTGATGTAGAATTAGTCTGTCTTGATAAAACAGGCAAACCTGAATTTAAAAAAGTGATTAACCGGTTAATGAGTTCGGGCGACACTACAATTGAAAAGCTTTCTAAAACCAATCCGGTGTACTGCTATATTTTTGATTGTCTTTATCTCGATGGCAGGCCGTTACTGAATGAGCCACTGCGCAAACGGAAGGAATGGTTATCAGATGCCATTCGAGTTGGAGAAACACCTTATCGGGTTAGTGATTTTGTTGAAGATGGTAACTCGTTGCTAGCCGCCGCTAAAGAACATGGGCTTGAAGGTATCATGGCCAAGAAGCTCGATGGCAAATATCTCCCGGGAAAACGCTCCGATCTTTGGATCAAATTAAAAATAAGAAACTCTGTTGAATGCGTCATTATTGGTTACAACCCCGGCAAAGGAGAACGAAACTCAACCTTTGGTGGACTTCACATAGCAGAGTGCATAGAAGGAGATCTTGTTTATCGTGGCAAAGTAGGTACAGGCTTTGATGATGCTACTATAAAAGAGATTGTGAAACAAATCAAAAAGCTGAAGGTTATTAAGAAACCCATTTCTCAAAAAGTGATGGATGAGAAAACGAGTATATGGATTGAGCCTGTATTAATTGCAGAAATTAGTTACGCCAAAATAACGCCCGATAAAATGTTCAGAGAGCCAGTGTTCATACGCCTGCGACCAGATTTGAGCTGACGTTAATGTGAGCAGATTTTGTTTTTCTCATCCTTTGAAATAGACCTTCCTAAAACTCCGGCTTTTGTAAGATCATCACACGCATTGGATTGCTTCAATGATTGTTTTGCGAGCGCTCTGTAGTAATATGCATTCGCATTTGTAGTGTCGCTGCCTATGATAAAAGAAAAATCTTCTGAAGCTTCAGTATACTTCTGTGTTTTTAATAGAATTTTTCCACGGTTCATGCGTGCCTCAATATAATCAGGATTTATTTCAAGGGCTTTTGTATAAGCGGCAAGAGCCCCTTTTATATCTTTAAATTTCTCCCGCAGCGTACCACACGTGAACCAGGCAACAGGGTCAGTCTCTTTTATTTTAAGAGCAAGATTGTAATCTTCCAGTGCGCCTTTGTAATAATGACTATCCATTCTGTGTATGGCCCGTTGCAAATAAGCATTGTACATACTGGAGTCACTCGCTACATTGTTAAAGTAAGAATCTTCCGGATCTGTAATGTGAAAATCCTTTTCTTTAAGATCAGGCGTGAGATCATCTTGTGCATAGAGATGAGTCATGCTCAGCATCAGTAAATAAACTGAATATTTTAAAATCGCCATGCTCCTGCATCTTGCCACGCTCTAAAGTTACAGAAACAACATTAAAAAAGAATCGATGTTACACAGGTAGTTTTTCTTTTGCTTCGTTGATGAGGCGGGTAAGATTCTGCAACGCTCCGTCGGTAGATTTTTGTAAGTTGTAAAACAGGAATAAATATGAAGAGCGAAGCGTCATGGAAATAGTTATGTCATTTTTTAGAGCACGAATATGATAGAAATAGTATGTTTGCCGCTTCATTGTTGCCTGGGCAACAAAATTTAGCGCTAACGTAATAAGTAATGACAAATATCTCCTGCGGAATTGATTTCGGTACTTCTAATTCAAGTGTAGCTGTTACGCATCACGATATTACACTTGTGCCTGTTGAAAACAACAGCGTCACAATTCCAAGTGCTTTGTTTTTTATTCCGCGTGTAGCGCAACCCTTATTAGGTAGA